>CACZNS010000120.1 GCA_902782575.1 uncultured Lachnospiraceae bacterium | reverse complement strand
TCAGGTGAAGATCGTCCGCAAACTGAGAGATGGCAGCCCTCACGCCGTCCATGCTACCTGAATTTTCTATAAAAATGTCCAGAAAACGAACTACTTTGTCAACCATCCGACCGATTCCTTTCGAAAGTCCTGCCGCCCTGCGCGCAGAAGTATTATCCTCTGATGAAATTAACCTCCAGGAGCTCCCGGAACTTCTTCAATACATTCAGGAAGATCCTCCGCTCCGCCGCTTCGACCCATCTGGCTCCTTTATAGCGCCCCTCCAGCACGTAGCGGCTGAGAATCGCCCTGAGCAGCTCCACATCCCGGGTCTGCGCTCCCGCGATCGCATCTGCCTCCTGCTTCTCTGTAGTGATCCTGTATTTCCTGTACTGATATATATAGTTTTTATCCATCAAGGTCGTTTTCGATGCTTCATCCGTAAAACGGAGCAGATTGGAATCATAGACCGGAAACTTCAGATCGGATCTGCCTACACTTCCGTCATAGGAGCTTGCCACATCCTTTCCCGATCTGGACTCAAAATACGGAATATAAGAGGACAGGCGCCGGATATCGTCTGCATATACCTTTGTAAGCAATTCAGTATAATTCATGGCTTCTTCCATAATTGTTCACTGTCCTCCTTTCCTTTTCGTCCTTCACGACATTTTTATGATACCACAATTTATGTTAAAATAAAAACGTTATGGGAAATCTGCATTCTTTTGAAGAGGTATGCTGCAGGATACTTTCCGAAGAGCATAAGACCGAAGGGATCGGAACGCTCAGGGAACGGTCCCTCCATGCCGTTCTGAAAAACTATATCGAACCGGATACATCCTTGCATGAACAGAAGCTTTCGGGTTTTGTGGCGGACATCTACGACGGCAGCCGGATCATTGAGATCCAGACCAGAAATTTCTACAGCCTGAAAAAGAAGCTGGATACATTTCTGAAGCTCGCACCGGTCACGGTGGTTTATCCCCTGCCGGCAGAAAAGTACCTCTCCTGGATCGATCCCGAAACCGGTGAGATCGTAAGCCGGAGAAAATCCCCCAGGCGGGGCAGGCCGGCCGATATCATGAATGAGCTGATCCATATCCTGCCTTATCTGAAGGATCCGAACCTCACTCTCCGCCTCATGTACATCGATCTGGAGGAATACCGGCTGATGAACGGATGGGGAAAGGATCATAAACACGGCGGTGTCCGTCAGGAACGGGTCCCCAAGGCTCTCCGGGAGGATAAAACGATCCGCTCTGCTTCAGACTACGAGTATTTCCTGCCGGAGGGCCTGAGCAGGGAATTCACGATAAAGGAATACCGCTCGGCGGCGAAGGTCTCTCTGACCTGCGCCAAACGGGCGGTATATATCCTCTGTATGATGGGGATCACCGAAAAGACCGGAAAAAGGGGACGTGCTTATCTCTATCGGATCCTGCAGAACCCTCCTGTTTCCGAGCCGCTGCCTTAAAGGAGTCTCCCTCTGTCTCAAGCCTCAGGATCCCTCCTTTCTTCAGCTTCCCGAACAGAATGTCATCCACAAACAGGGGCTTGATCTCATTCCGGATCACCCGGTCCAATTCTCTGGCGCCGTACTTCTGACTCACGCCCTTTTTCAGGATCAGCTCTTTTGCCTTTGGATCCGTTTCCAGGGAAATCTTCTTTTTATGAAGCATCTCTCCCAGTTCATTCAGCTTTTTCTCAACGATACGGGAAGCCATATCCCGGTTCATGCCGTTGAAAGCAACGATCTTGTCCAGGCGGTTCCGGAACTCCGGCTGAAAGGTTCTTTTGACCTCCTCCAGAAGAACGCCGTCATCCTGATCCGTACTCTGAAAGCCGATGCCCTGTCTGCCGATCCGGTTCGCGCCGGCGTTGGAGGTCATGATCAGCACCACATTCCGGAAATCCGCCTTTCTTCCCTGATTATCCGTAAGCGTGGCATAATCCATTACCTGCAGCAGTATATTGTAAATATCCGCATGCGCTTTCTCGATCTCATCCAGCAGCAAAACAGCGGAAGGGTTCTTCCGGATCTCCTCCGTCAGCAGACCTCCCTCTTCATATCCGACATATCCTGCCGGCGAGCCGATCAGCTTTGCCACGGCGTGCTTTTCTCCGTATTCGCTCATATCAAAGCGTATCAGCTTCACACCCAGCTCCTCGGCAAGGTTTCTGGTAACCTCTGTTTTTCCGACACCCGTAGGGCCGACAAACAGCAGATTGGCCAGAGGCCTGTTTTCTTCCGTAAGGCCTGCTCTGGAAAATTTGATCGCATTTACCACCTGTGCGACCGCCTCATCCTGACCGAAGATCCTTCCTTTTAACCTCTGCTCTAAAGAAGCCAGACCGGAGGTCTCCTCTGCCGCAACCGTTTCCACTGGAACACGGCAGATCTGGGTAAGCACCGCCGCGATCACGGCCTTATCCACCGTCTGCTTCCCCTCGCCCTCCGGATGAAGCTTTCTGTAGGCACCCGCCTCGTCAATCAGGTCGATCGCCTTGTCCGGAAGAAACCTTTCATGGATATACTTTGCACTCATGGATACGGCATATTCCAGAACACCTTTTTTGTATGTCACGCCATGATACTTTTCATACCGGGATTTCAGGCCCTTCAGGATCTGAACCGTCTCCTTCTCGTCCGGCTCTTTGATCTCCACATTCTGAAACCGGCGGACCAGGCTCCTGCTCTTTTCAAAATATTTTTTATATTCCTCAAAGGTCGTTGCTCCGATGAAACGGATATGCCCGGCGCTCAGATAAGGCTTAAGCATGTTTGCCGCGTCATAGGAGCTTTCTCCCACAGCTCCCGCACCGGCCAGATTGTGGATCTCATCGATATATATGATCGGCTTTTCCTCTTTTCCGATCTCGTTCAATACTTTTTTCAGCCGCTTTTCAAAATCCCCGCGGTACTGCGTCCCGGCGATCATCCCGCCCAGATCGAGGGCAAAGATCCTGCTTCCTTTCAGCTGTTCGGGGATCCTTCCCTCATTGATCCGCTGAGCCAGTCCGTATGTGACCGCGGTTTTTCCCACACCCGGCTCTCCGATATGAAGCGGGTTGTTCTTATCCTTTCTGCAAAGGATCTGGATCGTTCTCTCCAGCTCCGCTTCTCTCCCGATCAGGGGATTGACGTTCTCCAGCTCATCGTTGAGACAGGGCGCGTACTGCCTCCATTTTGCGCCGGCAGTCTCTTCGGGAGGATTCTCCTCCTGCTTATCCCTGCCGGTTTTCCGGGCTTCCTCCTCCTCTTCCCGATCCGCCAGCACCCTTAAGAGCTCAACCGGATCGATCTCCTGCTCTTCCATGAAGTATACCGCGTAGCTGTCCGGCAGACGCCAGATCGCATGGATCAGATGCACGATCCCGATCTCCTGTTTCTCTCCGTTTGCCGCATGCTCACCTGCATATGCAAAGGCATAGGTCACCCCCAGGGAAAGCTGAGGCTCGTCCTTCTCCGACTGCCCGATATAATCCCTGCAGTAATCCTCAAGCTTGCGGGAAAGCCTGCCGATATCACCGCCGCATTCCTCAAAGGCACCCGAAAATTCCGCATTTGCACACATTGCATGCAGAAGCATCTCCGGTGTCACGTATTCATAGTGAAATTCTTCCGCATAGAGGATCGCTTCCTGCAGGATCTCCGCCACGTCTTTTGATAAATTCACTCTATGCCTCCTCCACGGTCATGCGAAACGGAAACCCTTCCGCCTTGGCCCGGGACATTGCCTCATGGACCCTGGTATGGGCGATATCGTACGGATATATTCCCACCGCAGCCTTTCCGCTCTTATGCACCGTAAGCATGATCTTTTCCGCGCTGACAGGATCCTTATGGAAGATATCGATCAGCACGTTTACCACAAACTCCATTGTGGTAAAATCGTCATTCAGCATGATCACCGTGTACTGTTTCGGCTCCTTCAGCTTCTTCCCGGTACGTTCTTTCAGCGATCCCCCGCTTTTTTCCTGCGGCATATCTGATCCTCCTCAAAAATGATCCCTTACGATACCTCTACTATATCACGTTTTCCCGGATCTGACTCCTCTTTCAAGGCGTCCGCCCTGTGTGCTGCCATCCGTCAGGCATATGAAGTCATTTGACGTGACGCTATCGACGGGGAAGACAAGCAATATGTAAGTTTTATTATCGCACAGATCCTTACCGTCGGTGAAAAAAAGCGCCCCGGACAAAATCCGGGACGCTGAGGGTCATTATATCTCTTTCGCTTCAGGTCTCTTACATCATGCCGCCCATTCCCGGTGCGCCGCCTGCGGGCATCGGAGGTGTGGGCTCTTTCTTGTTTGCCACTACGGACTCGGTGGTCAGCAGAGTGCTTGCCACAGAGGTGGCGTTCTGCAGAGCTGTCCTTGTAACCTTTACCGGATCAAGGATACCGGCCTTGACCATATCAACATATTCCTCGCTCAGAGCATCAAAACCGATACCCTTCTTGGATTCCTTTACCTTGTTGATGATAACGGCACCCTCCAGACCTGCGTTCTCCGCGATATGATACAGAGGAGCTTCGAGAGCCTTCAATACAACCCTTGCGCCTGTCTTCTCATCACCTTCCAGGCTGTCTGCCAGCTTCTCCACATCCTTTGCGGCGTGAATGTATGCGGAACCGCCGCCTGCGATGATCCCTTCCTCAACCGCTGCCTTGGTAGCTGCGAGAGCATCCTCCATTCTGAGCTTTGCTTCCTTCATCTCGGTTTCGGTTGCGGCACCGACACGGATCACTGCTACGCCTCCGGCCAGCTTTGCCAGTCTCTCCTGCAGCTTCTCCTTATCAAAGGAAGAAGTGGTTGTTTCAAGCTGCGCCTTGATCTGATTCGTCCGTGCGTCGATATCCTTCTTCTTGCCTGCTCCGTCTACGATGACGGTGTTCTCTTTCTGAACCTTTACGCTCTTTGCGCGGCCCAGCTGATCCATTGTGGCATCCTTCAGCTCCAGACCCAGCTCCGAAGAGATTACCTGCCCGCCTGTCAGAATCGCGATATCCTGCAGCATTTCCTTCCTTCTGTCGCCGTAGCCCGGTGCCTTTACCGCTACCACATTGAATGTACCGCGCAGCTTGTTGACGATCAGGGTCGTCAGCGCTTCGCCGTCCACGTCCTCTGCAATGATCAGAAGAGAAGCTCCGCTTTTTACGATATTCTCAAGGAGCGGCAGGATGTCCTGTACATTGGAGATCTTCTTATCATAGATCAGAATGTACGGATTCTCCAGATTTGCTTCCATCTTGTCCATATCCGTGCACATGTAAGCGGATACATATCCGCGGTCAAACTCCATACCCTCGACCACATCCAGCTCGGTAAGCATCGTTTTGGATTCCTCGATGGTGATAACGCCGTCCTTGGAGACCTTCTCCATCGCATCCGCCACCATCTGCCCGACTTCTTCGCTGCCGGAGGAGATGGCTGCCACCTTTGCGATATGATCCTTTCCGGAAACCTTTGCTCCCATCTTCAGGATCGCATCTACAGCCGCATCAGTCGCTTTCTTCATGCCCTTTCTCAAAATGATCGGGTTTGCGCCTGCTTCAAGGTTCTTCATTCCCTCATGGATCATTGCCTGAGCCAGAACAGTAGCCGTTGTCGTACCGTCACCGGCTACGTCATTTGTCTTTGTTGCCACTTCCTTTACAAGCTGTGCGCCCATGTTCTCGAATGCATCATCCAGCTCGATCTCTTTCGCGATCGTTACACCATCATTGGTAATAAGCGGTGCACCGTAGGATTTATCCAAAACCACGTTCCTGCCCTTCGGACCAAGTGTAACCCTGACCGTATTTGCAAGCTTGTCAACGCCGCTTTCCAGTGCCGCTCTGGCTTCTGCGCCATACTTTAATTCCTTAGCCATTTCTTACTGTTCCTCCTCAAATAATTTCTTTTCAGATCCGTCAGATTATTCAATGATCGCCAGAATATCACTCTGTCTGACGACGATGACCTTTTCCTTGTCGTCCAGCTCAACCTCTGTTCCCGAATATTTGGAATAGATGATCTTCTGACCCTTCTTGACTTCCATCTTCACTTCCTTGCCGTCTACCATTCCGCCCGGTCCGACTGCGATCACCTCTGCCTGCTGCGGCTTTTCCTTCTCTTTGCCGGGGATCACGATTCCTGATGCTGTGGTCTCCTCCGCCTCGATCGGCTTCAGCACAACTCTGTCACCCAATGGCTTTAATTTCATCTTTAACTCCTCCTTTATGCATAATGATTATGATTGTACCTCTTCGGTTTATTAGCACTCATTTTGAACGAGTGCTAACCAACAGTCACATAATACGGAATTGCAGATGGCATTGCAACTCCGAATTTCTTCCGAATCCTCGCCTTATCCATCATTTTTCTTCTATATTCTCATTTTATCTCGTTTTTACAATTTGATCTTTGTTTTATTTAATTTTTTGTGTCCTCCTGCGCACGAAACCGGGAATGCCCGCGGCAGATCCCCGTCATCGCCAGGATCTTTCCTCTTCCTTCTATTCCGAGCCGCCTCTCCAGCTCGTCCATTCCCTTTACGCTTTCCCGGCACTTCATGCTGTTGTGCGGCAGATAGCCTCCGTCCGGCTCCTTGGTAATGCAGATCGTGTGGATCTCCTGCAGGATGTTTTTCTTATCATTGTAAACGGTAAGGATAAAGACCTCGGACTCCTTCGCCAGTGCCTCAAACCGCTTCCTGTTTGTCGTGTAAACCGTCCGATACCCTTCCTTTCGGAAAAATTTTGCCAGAGCCTTCGGTGCCGTACCGAACAGACCGTTCAGGATGATACCCCTTTTCTCAAATCCCGAGATCAGCCCCGGCAGGGAATCTCCTGCTTTGGATGCCAGGTCCTTCAGATTTTGCAGCGCGTTATAGACTGCTATGATCTCACAGCCGGAATAGGCCATATCGCTTTTTCCCAGCTTCAGATCCTTCAGTTCGGACTGATTTTCAATATAACCGGTCCGGAAACGCTCCGCATATTTTTCCTCCCAGCGTTCGGCATTCAGACGCCTGTTCTCTTCCATCCGGCTTTTGGAAAGGTGATCAAAAAGGCTCATAAAACGCAAAGCTCCCGCAACAATTGCGTTGGGGAGCTTTGGAATGATTCCGTATAATTTTTTCTTAAGCTTTTCCGGTGCTTCCACTTCTAACCTCCAGAAGCTTCTGTTTCAATTCATTCTCCATCCGGTTCATCTCGACTTCCGCCTGAGCGCGTTTCTCACGGCCCTCCTGCTGGATCTTCATGACCTCGTCAAAGGTACTGATCAGAGACTGGTTTGTTTTCTGAAGAGTCTCCAGATCCACGATACCGCGCTGGGATTCCTTCTGTGTTTCGATCGTAGCAGCCTTGAGTGCTTCCGCATTGGCTGTCAGCATCTGATTTGTCACGTCGGTAACCGCCTTATGCGCTTTGGCCGCCTCGGTCGCATTCTGGATCCCGAGAGCGATCACCATCTGGCTCTTCCAGAGCGGGATCGTATTGACCACGGTAGAGCGGATCTTATCCACCATCTGTACATCATTGGCCTGGATCATACGGATCTGGGGTGCTGTCTGCATAGCAATGGTCCGGGTAAGCTCCAGATCGGTCAGCTTCTTTGAAAACCGGTCGCACATTTCCTGATAATCCCTGGCTGCCTGGGCATCTTCGGCAAGGCCGCTCTGCTCTGCCTTTGCCTGAAGCTCGGGCAGTACCTTATTCTCTGCTTCTTCGAGCTTTTTCTTGCCGGCAAGGATATACATCGTAAGCTCTTTGAAGTATGTCAGGTTCATATCATACATATGATCCATGGTTGCAGCGTCTTTCATCAGCTTTGTCTCATGCTGCTGAAGGGCATCCACGATCTTGTTGACATTGACCTCTGCCTTGTCATATCTGGCTTTCAGCGTATTTGCTTTATTTGCCTGCTTCTTAAAGAATCCCTTTATCCCCTTCTCTTCTTCATTAAAGCCCTTGAGCTCCGTCACAACACCGGTCAGCAGCGCTCCGACCTCACCCATGTCCTTGGTCCTGACATTCTCCAGCGCCTGATCGGAGAAATCAGCCATCTTTTGCTGTGTTGCCGCTCCGTATGTCATGATCGTATTTGTGTCGGTAATGTCGATCTGTGCAGCGAAATCCTCCACCATCTTCTGCTCTTCCGGTGTCAGCCGCTGCTCGGCCTCCGTGATCTCGGCGCTCTTTGACACATTGTCCGCTGCCTGCGTCAAAGAAAGCTCCGCCTTGGGCTGAGGGACTCCCCCGAAGGGATCCAGCGTCAGCGTCGGGGCCGCGGCCTCCTTTACCTCTGCCGCAGCAGCTGCAGTCTGTTCTACCTGTCTCTCCTCTTCCATGTTTTACCTCATTTCCGGAACTGTTCGTCCCTTATATAATATATTGATGATTCGTGGCTTCCGGCCCTGCCTCACTTTGCTCACAGATCCATTTTGCTTACGGATGAAAACTGATGTCCGGTCAGTCCCTCCTGCTCAAGCAGAGTCTTCATGACCTCCGCGTCGGTGGTGATGTCCAGATTCGTATCAACAAACATATTGTCAAACATCTTATCAAACGCATTGTTCATCGTATCGATCGTATCCTCGATCTCCCGTTTTGACTTTTCGATCGTCTCCGTACTC
>CACZNS010000119.1 GCA_902782575.1 uncultured Lachnospiraceae bacterium | reverse complement strand
GATTATTGCGATCGCTCCATGCCTTCGGCATTCCCGCGATCTCTTCCGGCTATTCGCATATCGCGGCGTTTTACTCCGCTTCGCGTCGTCTCACGCCGCTTTTATGCTCATATCCGTAAGGTTTCCTATTGGACGATACAGAATGACCGCAAGCGGTCATCTGCATCGTCCAATGGAAACGCAATAATCGATATACTGCTGTGCGGTTCGTCCGGAGAGGCCGCCGTGGTTCAGCTCCCAGCGATTGGCCTCCAGGAGGAGCTCCTCCTCGGACATATCGATCCCGTTCCGCTCGGCAAGAGTGGTCACGATGGTCTTAAACTGCTTCGGATCCGGGCGGCCGAAGTAGATCGTCACGCCGAAGCGGTTGTAAAGGGAAAGCTTCTCCTGCACGGTATCGCTCTCGTGAAGATCATCATCCTCATAGCGGTCCAGCTTGTCCCGGAAGTTTTCATGCACCAGATGCCTGCGGTTCGACGTCGCGTAGATCAGGACATTCTCCGGCTTTCTCTCAAGGCCCCCCTCGATCACGGCCTTCAGATATTTGTATTCGGTCTCGCTGTCCTCAAAGGAAAGATCATCCATATAGATGATGAAGCGGTAATTCCGGTTTTTGATCTGGGCGATCACATCATTTAAATACCGGAACTGATGCCGGTAGATCTCTATGATCCTTAAGCCCCTGTCGTAATACCGGTTCAGGATCCCCTTGATGGAGCTGGACTTGCCCGTCCCGGCATCCCCGAAGAGCAGGCAGTTGTTGGCCTTTCTTCCCGCCACAAAGGCCTCCGTATTTTCGATCAGCTTCTTCTTCGCGCTCTCGTAGCCCACCAGATCCTCCAGCATCACATGGGCGACCTTGGTGATGGGCTCGATCTCCACATGGTCCGGGCCCGCCTCCACCAGGCGGAACGCTTTATGTAAACCAAATTTTCCGACACCGAATTCCCCGTAAAAGCGCTTCAGATCCTTAAGCATCTCCTCCTCGTCCTTTGCGGAGGCAAGGGTGACGGAAAGGGTACAGATCCGGTCGCGGATCCGCTTGTTAAAGGCGCTTCCGGTATCGTTCACCGGCACATAGTTCTTCAGGAAATGAAAGCAGCTGACGTCATAACGCTCATCCAGCTCGCTGATATCATACCGGAAAAGCTCCCGGAAGATCGCGATATCATGCAGGGCGATCTCGTTGATCGTGCCCTCCGTCTCTCCCCGGATCTCGCAGGCCTTTGAAAAGCTGTTTTCATGATTCGCCAGAAGCCAGGTCAGGTAGGCATGCCAGAGGTTTCCCTCAAAGCCCAGCTCGTTGGAAAGGGTGAGCAGCTCGCCGGTTACCTGATAGCTCAGAGCCCGGTATAAAAGCCTTGCGGAGGCCTGGCCCTTCAGCAGCTCCTCCATGTTTTTCAGGAGCTCCTCCGTGTGAAACCCCCTGTACAGGATCAGTTCATCGATTCTCATATTTATCTCCCTGTCGTACCGCAGTATTTATGCACGGTACGGATACCCATGAAAAATTAAAGGTTTACTTTCAGGCTTATCCTCCGTACTGAAGCGCTTTGCACTGAAGCACGCGGCAAGAAATCCGCGAAGGCGGTTTCCGTCTGTGATCAGACAATCCGGCATCGGTTCAGATTGTCCGATGAAAAACAGCATATCAACACTGTTTTTCGCACTAATAATTCCCCAGTATTTTCATATTTACCGTCTCCTCCCTGAGCCCGTGGAGCGCGTTTTTGACCGGACTGTCGGAAAGATTGCCGTCAAAGTCGATAAAGAACCGGTACTCCCAGGGCCTGTCCGTAAGAGGCCTGCTCTCGATCCGGTTCATGTTCAGATCATTATAATAGAAATGACTCAGGATATGATAAAGGGATCCGGACCGGTGGGGGATCTCAAAGCAGATCGACACCTTGTTCGCATCCTTCACAAAAACCTTCTGATTGGTAACAATGATAAAGCGGGTGGAATTGACCGCGCTGAAATTGATGTCCTCCTTCAGGATCTCAAGGCCGTAAAGCTCCGCACAGTGCCTGCCCGCGATGGCGGCCTGCTGCGGATCCTGATCCTCCACGATCTTCTTTGCGGCCACGGCAGTATTTTCCACCGGGCAAGCAGTCATATGGCGGTGCCCGTCCAGATATTTCCCGCACTGCAGGATCGCCTGCGGATGGGAATAAACCTTTCTTATATTCTCCTCCCCGGTGCCGGGAAGCCCCAGCAGACAGTGGCGGATGCTGATCACCTGCTCCGCTACGATATAGTTTTCAAACTCGACGAGCAGGTCATAATTCTGGGACACGATCCCCGCGGAGGAATTCTCGATGGGAAGGACCGCATAATCCGCCAGGCCCTCGTCGATCACGCTCATCGCGTCGCGGAAGGTATCCACATGAAAGGTGTGCACATCCCTTCCGAAATATTCAAATAATGCTTCCTGGGAATAGGCTCCGTCCGTCCCCTGAAAGACGACCCGGACATCCTTTTTATCGATCCCGTCGATGGGCATGAACGGAAGCCGGCCTTTAATGCCGCGCTCGTTCATCATCGCATACTGCCTTTTCCGGGATATGGACATGATATGATTATAAAGCTCTTCAATGCCAAGAGAATTGAACTCACTGTGCGTAAGCGCCTTTACACTGTCGATCTTCTCCTGCTCCCGCGTTTTGTCCAGCACGTTCATGCCGTGAGTCAGCTTGTAGTCGGCCACGCTTTCCGAAACCTTCATCCGCTCCTCATAAAGCGCGACGATCTGGCGGTCGATCTCGTCGATCTTCTCTCTGCATTCACTTAATTCCATGACCCTGCACCCCTGTTTAAAGATATGATCTTTTTGATTTTACCGCAATCATCCTTAAAAAACAACAGACCGGTGCAGGATCAGGGCTCTTTACTGATACTGATCCCCGTATTTTGTCTCGCAGTATTTACAGCGGTAGATCTCCTTTTCGGGATCGGTCAGCACGAAGATCTGATCGAGCCCCTGCTCCACCGAGGTGATGCAGCGGGGATTTTTGCAGCGGATGATGTTCTTCACCTGCTTCGGCAATGTGATCTTCGGCTTGTCGATGATCTCTCCGTTTTTGATCACATCCACGGTCACGGTATGGTCCATGAAGCCGATCACGTCCATATTGAAGCGGTCGATGGGATACTCGACCTTGATGATATCCTTCTTTCCCATTTTCTGCGAGGCAACGTTCGTGATGATGGCCACCGAGCAGTCGAGCTCCTCCAGCTTCATATCCTTATAGAGCTTCATCCCCCTGCCCGCACGGATATGGTCGATCACAAACCCCTCATCGATCTTTCCGACGTTTAACTTGTATTTCTGCGGTTCCGCCATGGTTATCTCCTTCCGTGCCCGGTATCCGGACACCTTCATGATCCGATTGATGCTCTGTCTGTATTTCCTCCTCCGGGCCGCGTACTGCAGTCAGGTATCGGAGCAGCCGCTGATCTCCTTTTCGCCGTATCCCGGCCGGGGCTGCCGCAGCAGACCTTTGCGGTCCGGAAAGGCGCAATTGCTTCATTCGTTTACCGATATGTTCAAAAGCTTCAGGATCAGGGCCATCCGGATATACATCCCGTACTGCACCTGCTCAAAGTACTTCGCCCTCGGATCCTCATCTACCTCCACGGAGATCTCGTTGACCCTGGGGAGAGGATGCAGCACGATCATATCCTCCTTCGCAAGCCCCATCTTTTTCTTATCGAGAATATAATAATCCTTCAGCCGTACATAGTCCTCCTCGTTGAAGAAGCGCTCTCTCTGCACTCTGGTCATGTAGAGGATGTCCAGCTCTCCCATGGCATCCTCCAGCTTCCGGATCTCCTTATATTCCACCCCCGGATGCTGCTTTAATTCATCCACGATATAGCCCGGAAGCATCAGCTCCTCCGGGGAGATCATCACAAACTTCACATCATTGTAGCGAAGCAGCGCCTCGATCAGGGAGTGTACGGTCCGGCCGAACTTCAGGTCCCCGCAGAGGCCGATGGTCATGCCGGAAAGCTTCCCTTTCAGGGCCCGGATCGTCATCAGGTCCGTCAGCGTCTGGGTGGGATGCTGATGCCCTCCGTCCCCGGCATTGATGACCGGGATCTTTGAATGGGCTGCAGCCACCATCGGAGCCCCCTCCTTCGGATGGCGCATTGCGCAGATGTCCGCGAAGCAGGAAATGATACGGATCGTATCCGCCACACTCTCTCCCTTTGCCGCGGACGACGAATCTGCCGTCGCAAAGCCCATCGTCCTGCCTCCCAGATGCAGCATCGCCGCCTCAAAGGAAAGCCTGGTCCTCGTACTCGGCTCGTAAAAGCAGGTGGCGATGATCCTGCCGTCGCAGACGTGCGCGTACTTTTCCGGATCCGCCTTGATCTTTGCGGCCGTATCCATCAGCTCCTCCAGCTCCTCCACCGAAAAGTCCAGCGGACTCATCAGGTGTCTTATCTCTGTTGTCTCTCCCAACTTCATTCCTCCTCCCAGCTCTTTATTATACGATATCCGATCTCTCTTATTTTCAAGTCCTCTGACAAAAATGCCTCTTTATTCGCGAAAAGCATCGAAAATCCTGATTTTTGCTTTTTCCGATGCTTTGTGGATTGCTTCTCCGCTTCGAAAGCATCGGGATGGCGCCTTTCTGCTTTTTCCGATGCCCTTCGGCCTGCTTCGGGGATGCCTCTGGCATCGAAAATCTCACATTTTGCTTTTTCCGATGCTTTG
>CACZNS010000118.1 GCA_902782575.1 uncultured Lachnospiraceae bacterium | reverse complement strand
GCGATCATTTCCGAGCCCATGACAATATGACCCAGAAGCTGCCCTTCATCCGTATAATCGTTTACGGGAAAAGCCGACAACTCCTTTACTTTACCGATATCATGAAGCAGAGCGGCTGTGATCAGCAGATCATGGTTCAGAACCGGGTATGCCTTTGTATAATACTTACACAGTCTGGTGACCGCAAGAGTATGCTGCATCAGACCGCCCACAAATCCGTGATGTACCATTTTGGCGGCGGAGCTTTTCCTGAACTTTTCGATAAACTCAGGATCCTCTGCAAAAAAGCTGATCAGAAGCTGATGCAGATAAGGATCCTTCACGGTTTCGACCACAGCTTTCAGCTCTTTATACATCTCGTCATTGTCCCGGGGACTCATCGGAAGATAATCCGCCGGGACGTATTCACCGTCATGAGCCGTCCGCAGCCTGCGGATCGCCACCTGGATCTGTCCGTTATAGGTCAGTGCATCACCCATGATATAAATATAATCCAGATTCTTAAAATCGCCGATCCCGTCCGAGGAAGGCTCCCACACCTTCGCATCCACCGTCCCGGTCTTGTCCTGAAGGATCACGTTCAAATATTCCTTGCCGTTTTTCGTTATGGCTGATGCCACATGCTTGCAGAGATAGATGTCCGATACCCTGTCCCCGTCTTTTAATTCTTTCAGATATTTCATATTTATACTCCTACCGTACCATGTGTCCTTTTGAAACTATTGGGAATTAACGGAAAGCGTGACCTCAAAGGTCATCTCCGAATATTCTCCCCTCACGTACCGTTTTACGGAGATCACTGCCTCATCTCCGGGCTTGCTTTTTGCCAGAATATCCATATAGTCCCCGAAATCGGAGATCTCGCCGGTACCGAATTTGGTGATCACGTCTCCGCTCTGGATTCCGGCAGCCATGGCAGGAGAGCCGGAAACCGTGCCGGTCACATAAGCGCCTGCCGGAACACCGAGATTTTCCTCCGCCTCCGTGGTCACATCCGTCCCGTAAATACCGAGATAAGCCTGATCCTGCGCATTTGCCAGTCGCTCGATCAGTTCCTTCATATCGGAGATGGCATACGCCGTGATCAGATTTTCGGTTCCTTCGATCGGATACTGGCCCGTAATGATACCGAGAACGCTTCCGCTGTAATTTATGATCACTCCGCTCGCATCCTTGCTCCCGTAAATATCCGTTGTCAGAAGATGAGCATTCCGGTCGATCATCTGCTCCTCGATCGTATTGGAGGTGATCAGTCCGTGAGCCTGTGAGCCTCTTGTTCCAAGGGGATTGCCGATCGCCATGACAGGCAGGCCCACCACATTGGAACGGTTGGAATTTCCGAGATCCGCCTTCTTGATCTTCTCCTTTGTTTCCTCGGAGATATCATTCAGCCTTACACCGATCATCACGAAATCGGTATTGGTATCTGCCTTGATGATATGCGCATCTGCCGTTTTCCCGTCGCAGAATGTCACGGACACGTTTTCCGCATCCCGGATCGGCTCCTGGTTGGTAAGGATCAGCAGATCCCTGTTATTATCCGCAATGATCAGACCGGAGCTTTGGCTGTTGTTTTCATAAACATTCGCAAACCAGTCTGTATCGGACACGGAGCCCGTAACGGTAACCATCGACCTTTCAGCTTCCTCCGCTGTTTCATGTAATGTCTGATACAGCTGTTCATAGCTGTCCGGTGTCATTTTGGTCTGGTTGGTTATATTGGTGATGATGGTTTGCGGACGGTGCTCCTGCTGTCCGGATAATTTTTCGTCTGCTTCATCCGCGGAAACAGCTTCGTTTTGCGACACAGGGAGTACCGGATCATTCTCTGCTTCGGATGCTTCTTCCGAATCAGCGGATACGGACATCTCTGGAGTATCCTCTTCCGCCTCCGTTTTCTCCGGCAAAACAGGATCTTCATCCGGAGGGATATTCACTATGTTCAACTCACTGTTTTCCGCTGCCCGGGTGAGCTCACGCATGGTGATCGAATAAACAAGAGCAGATACCACACCGAAAATGACGGCCAGAACTGCCGTAAAAAGAACTCGCAGTATAAGCCTGCGTTTATTGATCGGCTTGTCTTTTATCTTTTCCGTTATAAAATCAGATGCCATTAGATTGCCCCGGATTCAGTTTACTGGTAAAATATAATATAAACCTGTATTACTATGATGTAAGGGAGAAAAGGCCATAATGCATTCAAATTTGTTTGAAAAGCATTATGACTTTATGACCCGTGACATCAGTTGAGGTCAAAATACCTTTTGACCCAAACATCATTATATATAATGCACCTCAATAAGTAAATGAATAAAAAAGTTCTCACAAGGCTTGAATTTCATAAGATCATCGATATGCTCGCTTCGCATGCCGCATCGGAAGAAGCAAAGGAGCTTTGCAGAAAGACCGGGCCGCTGTTCGATCCGGTTCAGATCGAGCGGATGCAGGATGAAAATGAAGCCGCATTAAACCGCATCTTTCAAAACGGCAGTCTCAAATTCGGCGGGATAAAAGACATCCGCCGCTCTGTTTTGAACACACAGAGAGAGTTTACCCTCACTACTTCCGAGCTGATGGATATCGCCTCCACTCTGGAAGCCTGTTTCAGGATCAAAAACTACGGCAGTACCGAAAATACCGATATCCTGTCGGATCTGTTTGACTGCCTCGCACCGCTGACCGGTCTGGCCGCTGAGATCCGTCGCTGTATCCTTGCGGAAGACCAGATCGCGGATGATGCATCATCCGGGCTTAGATCCATCCGCAGACAGATCCGGTTGAGCGCTGACCGGATCCGTTCAGAATTAAATTCCATGATCAACGGACCTTTAAGCTCCTATCTGATGGAACCGGTCATTACCCAGCGCGGAGGCCGTTTTTGTGTGCCGGTCAGAGCGGAATTTAAGTCACAGGTTCCCGGAATGGTACATGACACGTCCTCTACAGGCTCTACTCTCTTCATTGAACCTGCCGCAGCCGTAAAGCTCAATAACGATATCCGGGAGCTTGGGATCGCGGAGAAGCAGGAAATACAGGAGATCCTTGCCGGGCTCAGCTCTTCTGTGGCCGGGCATTCCGAGCAGATCATCGCGGATCTTGATATCCTTACTTCACTGGATTATATCTTTGCCAGAGCCTCTCTGGCAGCCCAGATGGATGCGATGCGGCCTGGATTTTCGGATGATCTTCATCTGAATCTGAAGCGGGCAAGACATCCTCTGATCGACAGAGATAAAGTGGTTCCTATCGATGTTCGTCTCGGAGAGGATTTTGATCTTCTGGTTGTCACGGGTCCGAATACCGGAGGCAAGACCGTCACCTTAAAAACCGTAGGCCTGCTGCATCTTATGGGGCTGTCCGGGCTCTTTATCCCTGCTTCCGACGGTTCTGTACTGGGACTGTACCGGGAGATCTTTGCGGATATCGGCGATGAGCAGTCCATCGAACAGTCTCTTTCGACCTTTTCTTCCCACATGACCAATATCGTAGGGATCCTGAAGGCCTACACCAAGGATTCTCTCTGTCTCTTTGACGAGCTCGGCGCGGGCACCGATCCGGAAGAAGGAGCCGCACTTGCACAGTCCGTCTTAAATTTTCTGCATGTCAGAGGAGTCAGGACCATTGCAACGACACACTATTCCGAGCTTAAGATATATGCTCTGAATACACCCGGGATCGAGAATGCATCTCAGGAATTCGATGTGGAGACACTTTGTCCGACCTACCATCTGCTGATCGGTGTACCGGGAAAAAGCAATGCCTTTGCCATTTCCAGACGGCTGGGGCTTCCCGGATATGTGATCGAAGAAGCGGAAAGACGCATGGATGAAGGAGACCGAAGCTTCGAGGATGTACTTGGCAGACTCGATGAAGCCAGACAGGAGCTGGAAGCCGTAAAAGCCGAGGCGGACAGAGAGCGTCAAACCGCTCAAAAGCTTCGTGAGGAGCTGGACCGGAAATATTCCCGTCTCGAAAAAGACCATGACCGGATCCTGAAAGAAGCAAAAGAGGAAGCAAAAAGCATTCTGGCCGAAGCAAAGGCCGAAGCGGACAGCGTCCTGCGGGATATTCAGAAATACGGACTGGCCGGCGGTCATGACGGTGTCAGAAAGCTGGAAGCCGACCGCAGCCGCCTCAGGGAATCAATGTCCAGAAACTCCGAAAACGAAGCCATAAAGAAGGCATCCGGCATTGAGCCTTCAAAGATCAGGCTAGGCATGGAGGTAGAGATCGTATCCAGCGGATTTAAGGGAACCGTTTCCACTCTTCCCGATACGAAAGGCAACCTTGTGGTGCTCTGTGGTATAATTAAATATAAAACCAACTGCTCGGATCTGATTGAAACCGTGATCGCTGATCCGTATGAGAAGAAAAAATCAAAAAAGACTTCTTCCTCATCGGGTTTAAGTCATGCGATGACAATCTCGCCCGAGCTCAACATTATAGGAGAAACAACGGCAGACGGTATCAGCAGGCTTGACAAATATCTGGACGAAGCCTATGTATCTCATCTTCCCGAGGTGCGGATCGTTCACGGAAAAGGCACCGGCGCCCTTCGCAAGGCTGTGCGGGATGAATTAAAACGGATCCGCTATGTTAGCAGCTTCCGGAGCGGGGAATACGGAGAAGGGGATGCCGGTGTGACGATCGTGACTTTTAAACAGAACTGATTATTGGAGGAAAAATGGCTGACAAGCAAAAGGTGCTGATCGTAGACGATGATGATAATATTGCGGAGCTGATCTCCCTGTATTTTACAAAAGAATGCTTTAATACGATGATCACTGGTGATGGAGAAAGTGCGCTGAAGGCCTTTGAGAGCTTCAAACCGGATCTCATCCTGCTGGATCTGATGCTTCCGGGGATCGACGGATATCAGGTCTGCCGGGAACTCCGTTCCAAGAGTACTGTCCCCATCATCATGCTGTCCGCGAAGGGAGAGGTTTTTGATAAGGTTCTGGGACTGGAGCTCGGAGCTGATGATTATGTAGAAAAGCCCTTTGACTCCAAGGAGCTCATCGCCCGTGCAAAGGCGGTGCTTAGACGAAGCAGACCGCTTCCGGACACTTCCTCCGCAAAAGATACAAAGGTTGTGGATTATCCGGATCTTACGATCAATCTGACCAATTATTCGGTCCTCTATTTCGGAAAACCGGTGGATATGCCTCCTAAAGAGCTGGAACTGCTCTATTTCCTCGCATCTTCACCCAATCAGGTTTTTACCAGAGAGCAGCTTCTGGATCATATCTGGGGCTATGAATACATTGGGGATACCCGAACCGTGGATGTGCATATCAAACGGCTTCGCGAAAAGATCAAGGATCACGAATCATGGCGGCTTTCCACCGTCTGGGGCATCGGATACAAATTTGAAACGATCTGATTTCACCTTGAAAATTCTGGCAGATAAGATCAGGGCGGCTCTTTAAGAGCCGCCCCTTTCATTTAACCTTTCATCTGTTCTCTTCCTGTACCTTTTTCTCTTCACGTTTTTCCTTCTCGGAATAGAGCATACCCATAATGACCGCTCCGGCTATACAGAAGATCAGGATCCAGAAGTTAAGCGTCAGATCATCACCGGTGATCGGTGACAGTCTCGCACCCAGAACATCCGATTCCGGCTTCCGCCTTACTCCAAGCACATCCGAGATCAGCTCTGCAGGTGTCCGTCTCTCTCCCAGTACCGCTCCGGCCGGTTCAGCCGGTGTCACGGGTGCCGCAATCGTAGTAGTGACCGTTGTGGTTGAAGTAGTCGGTACCGTACTTGTCATTGTCATTGTCGTTGTTGATGTCGTAGTACTGGTACTTGTCGCGGTGCTCGTACTCGTTGTGGTACTTGTACTGGTTGTCGTTGCAGTCGTGGTGCTTGTTGTGGTTGTCGTACTTGTTGAAGACGTCGTCGAACTTGAGCTTCCCGGCGGCGGAGGCGTCGTCATCTTCTCATCATTCAGCACATTCAGGTACTTCACGCCCATTTCCAGATAATTGGAATTCTGATCGATGTCAAATGTGTAGAGGTTATTTGCTTCATCGATCTGATACCCGTCCGGAGCCTTGGTCTCCACAAATGCGTAATGTCCCCACTTCAGATCCGATACGGTGATCATGCCGTTAGCATCTGTCACATAAGTACTTCTTCCCTGGCTGTCTGTGTAGCGTGAATAATCCGCCTTTACAAACATACTTACCATTCTTGCCATTGCCGAATCCGGCTCGCTGTACCAGAGTTCAAACTCCGCACCCGCAAGGGTCTTGTTCGCGCTCACTTTTGATCCGCTCACAGTCTGCGATGCGTACTTGATCAGCTGCACGTTTCCGTAAGCTCTTGCATCCTCACAGATCAGCGCGTTCAGCTTACTGTCATATGACCAGTACTTATAATTGCCTTCAAGCTTCACGCTGCCGTCCGCATTCACGGTAAATTCCGCGATCTCACTATTGACCACATAGCCCTTCGGAGCAGTTTTCTCCTGGATCCTGTAAGTACCAGCTCCCAGCACGGTACCGTTATCCGCGTAAGTGATCGTGCTCAGATCCTGATTGCTTGCCAGCTCATAGAACTTCCCGTCCGGTGCTGTAACTACAAAGGTCGCACCGTCCAGATTCTTCACGGCCTCCGTTTCGCTTCTGTTTGCGTCTCTCTTCAGGATCTTCGCGGTGATCAGCTTATTCGAGAAGGTATGGATCAGGCCGTCTGCAGACTTCTCATGCGCTGTCTGGACATAACCTCCGGCTCCGCTCTCTCTTACATCATAAACGATCTCGATCTGCTTTCCGCTCTCATCCAGACGATATTTCGGAAGATTACTGAACCTGACGTATGCCCCGTTCGCACTTCCCTTCGGAAGCACCTTCGAATCCACTTCCTTATCACCGTCATAAAGCGTAAATGTGACAGCACCCCTTGAAGCTTCGTGTCCGGTATCGCCTTCCCAGCGCTTCACCGCTGTGATCTCCGCCCACTCCGTCTCATTCTTAAAATCATACTGACCTGTTCTGGTAACATTCCAGACATGTCCTTTCGCATCCGAGATCTCTTCATCAACGGTGTAAATATATCTCTGACCCTGTTCATTGTATTTCGGCAGTTTCTCGCCTCTGGCATCCGTACTGAAGATGTAGCCTGCCCAGTTGCCCGAAAGAGTCTGCTGACCGAGTGCCTTGCTCT
>CACZNS010000117.1 GCA_902782575.1 uncultured Lachnospiraceae bacterium | reverse complement strand
CAGACACCCTTGATCCGCTGACGATCAAGGGTGTCTGGGGTCTGAATGCCACAGAGCGTCCGGGTGCCGTTTATCTGGCATCGGTTCTTGCGACCCATGCACAGAAGGGTCTGCCGGCTTTCGGTATTTACGGAAAGGACGTGCAGGATGCGGACGATACCGTGATCCCGGAGGATGTAAAGACAAAGCTGCTCCGGTTCGGCCGTGCGGCTGTGGCGGCGGCTTCCATGAAGGATAAGTCCTATCTGCAGATCGGCTCCGTTACCATGGGTATCGGCGGATCCATCATCAATCAGGACTTCTTCGAGGAGTACCTCGGCATGCGTGTGGAGTCCGTAGACGAGGTTGAGATCCTCCGCCGCATGGAGGAGCATATCTATAATGAGGACGAATACCAGAAGGCTCTCGCGTGGATCAAGAAATACTGCAAGCCCGGCTTTGACAAAAACCCCGAGTTTGTAAGGAAGTCCGACGAGCAGAAGGAAAAGGACTGGGAGTTCACCGCAAAGATGGCCTGCATCATCGAGGATCTCTATCAGGGAAATCCGAACCTGCCGGAGGGCTGCGGCGAAGAGGCCGTAGGTCACAACGCCATCGCGGGAGGCTTCCAGGGACAGAGGCAGTGGACGGATCACTGGCCGAACTGCGATTTCCCGGAGGCGATCCTGAATACCAGCTTCGACTGGAACGGAGCGCGTGAGCCCTTCATCCTCGCCACGGAGAATGATACACTGAATTCGGCTAGCATGCTCTTTATGAAGCTGCTGACCAACCGTCCCCAGATGTTTGCGGATGTCCGTACCTACTGGAGTACAAGCGCCGTGAAGCGTGTAACGGGCTATGATATCGAAGGACACGCCAAGGATGCGGACGGCTTTATCCACCTGATCAACTCCGGAGCCTGCTGTCTGGATGCCTGCGGTGAGGTAAAGGATGAGAACGGCGATCCGGTCATGAAGCAGTGGTTTGACGTGACGGAAAAGGATATCGAGACGATCATGAACGCTACGGAATGGTGCCCGGCAGACAACGGATATTTCCGCGGCGCAGGCTATTCCTCCAGATTCCTGACAAGGGCGGAGATGCCTGCCACGATGATCCGTCTGAATCTGGTAAAGAACCTCGGCCCCGTGCTTCAGATCGCGGAGGGCTGGACGGTAAATCTCCCGGACGAGGTATCCGACGTGCTCTGGAAGAGAACGGACTATACCTGGCCCTGCACCTGGTTCGCACCCCGCTGCGACGACAGGGAGGGCTCGCCGTTTAAGACAGCTTACGATGTAATGAACAACTGGGGCGCAAATCACGGTGCCATCAGCTACGGCCACATCGGTGCGGATCTGATCACAATGGCTTCCATGCTCCGTATCCCGGTATGCATGCACAACGTACCGCTGGATGACATTTATCGTCCGGCAGCCTGGAACGCCTTCGGCTCCGATAAGGAGGGCGCAGACTTCCGTGCCTGCGCAGCCTACGGTCCGCTGTATAAAACAGTACGGTAAGAAAGATCTGTAAAGGAGAATGATCATGGATAAATATGAATGCCCCTGCGGCTATGTGTACGATCCGGCAGCCGGCGATCCCGAAAACGGGATCGCTCCGGGAACAGCCTTTGAGGATATCCCGGAGGACTGGAAATGTCCGGTCTGCGGCCTGGGAAAGGACGCATTTACGAAAAAGGATTAAGACGCTGATACAGGCGATGTGAGCGTCAAAGAAAAAAGACTGGTACGCCGATGATCCGGGCGTATCAGTCTTTTTCTGTACTCCGGATGCTTTTGGGGATTGCTTTTGGTGCGGATCATGCTATATATTGTATAAGTGGGGAGATAAAACACTATAAATGTCATTTTCTTTTCGGCAAAGCCGGATATCGGCATCCTGCAGGGAAGAGTCTGGATACTACGGAGGTAAGAAATGCAGACAAACAAGATCGTGATCAATAATAAGGGCAGAAACCTGGAAAAGGCTCTGCAGGAGATCGAGAGCTTTTCGGAGCATCAGCATCTGGGCAGGCGGGACAGCCTTCATGTACGGCTTCTGGCTGAGGAGATGTTCGGAATGGTGCGTCAGATGACGGGGGATTTCAATGCATATTTCTGGGCGGAGGGGGATGAAAGGAGCTGCGATATCATCCTGGAGGCAAATGCCCATGTGGATCTGATCCAGCGGGAAAATCTGCTCTCGGCGTCCAGCAGCGGGCGCAACATCCTGGCAACAGGAATGATGGGAAAGATCGGGGAGGTATTGGAGACCTTTTCCATGGGCTACGAGCCGGAGGATGAGAAGAAGAAAAAGAAAAACAAAAAAGAAGAGGATTCACTCGATACGGTGACGGTTGGACTTTCCGATCAGGATGATGCGGTCTGGTCCATGAAGACCTATCGTGACAGACTTGATGAGGAAAGGGATGCACAGATCGAAGCTGCCGATGCCTGGGATGAGCTGGAGCGCTCCATCGTAGCAAACCTGGCAGACGATGTACAGATCGGCGTGCGCAAAAACAGGGTCAAAATGGTGGTGCGTCTTTTATTTAAGGAATAAATTGCCATTTTTCGGATCCATTCGTATCAATAGATGAGTCTGTTTATCCGGCAGGATCTTTATTATAGAGAAAAGGAGGCAGTATGGGGCAGCGGTTGGATGATGAATATCTGGAAGGAGTATCGGGCGGAGTCAGCTACGGCGGAGAGGTGAGTCCTTTGGGCTATGGTATGGAGAACGATCCGCTGTATCAGCAGTTTTCCGATTTTTGGAAAAAGAAGGAAGGACGGAGCATTACCGGTATGGTTTCCCGTGCGGAATTCCTGAATGCCTTCAGACAGTGGGTCAGTGACGGGATCCCGGAGAATATCTCAAAATGGTATGATGGAATGAAAGCCTGACAATGGTCTGGGCATTTTTGTTTCTTCTTTCGGCGGCTGTATTTACCGCGATCATGATCTTCGAGCGGCGCACGGTATGGAGCGGATTCTTTCTGCTTCTTACCGCGTTTCTGCTCGGAGTTTTTCTCCTGTCTTTTGCACAGGCAAATCCCCGGTGGTTTTCGGAGCACCTTCTGTTCCATATCCTTCTGGATGCGGAGCTGATCTTCCTGCTCATAATACTCGTGGCCTATCCGCTGGTGCTGATCCCGGTTTTCCTGATCGGCGGGATCACGCTGATGCGAAGGGAGGGTTTTCGCTTTCGAAATGTTCTTTCGCTGGGAATGGCGGTGGCTCTGCTTGTTTTCGACATCTTTTTTCCGCTTCTGTTTGATGTGCGGACACCGGGAACAGCGATGTATCTGTACTGGTACGCGACGCTGATCTCGATGTATTTCATTGTACAGCTCGTTTCCTTCGGGCTGTCCAATTTCCTGAACCTCCTTCACTTTAAGAAGAATCAGGGGCTTTCCTATGTGGTGGTCCTGGGCTGCGGGCTCTCCGGAGAGAAGCTGACTCCGCTGCTCAGGTCGAGAGTCGATCAGGGGATCAGGGTGTACAGGAATAATCCGGGCTCGAAGCTGATCCTTTCCGGCGGGCAGGGAAAGGATGAGCTGCTTCCGGAAAGCCATGCGATGGCAAATTACGCGATCTCCAAAGGGATCCCGGTTCAGGATGTGATGATGGAGGATGCATCCGGAAACACGGAGGAGAATCTGAGATTTTCCGCCAGGATGATGCAGGGATCAAGGCCGAGGTTCGCTGTCGCCACCAGCTCCTATCATGTGATGCGTTCTCTCCTCATCGCAAGGAGACAGAAGCTTTCCTGCATCGGCTACGGAGCCGGAACCCGTCTCTATTTCTCTCTCAACGCGTTTCTGCGCGAGTACGCCGGCTATTTCCGGGACAGCCGGATCGCCGGACTGCTGAACCTCCTGCTGCTGACCGTCATTTATCTTGCCTTTGTCTTTCATCAAGTCGGCTGAAGAAGATCAGGCCCTCATCGGATATCGAACTTCAGGGTCAGGCGGTTTTTGCCGTTTTCCCTGTGATATACCATTTCTCTGGAGTTAAGGCGCGCAAGCATGATCCCCATTCCCCCCGTATCCAGCTCATCAAAGTCTTTTTTCGGAAGAGATGCATCCACAGGATCAAATGGGATCCCATTGTCCAGGAAGGTGACCGAATAGGTATTACCGGATGTGTATGTAAAGTAATACAGATCGTCCGCCCCGGAATAGGAGACGATATTGATAAAGATCTCCTCGCATACAAGGATGATGTTTTTTTGAACCGCGATATCTCCAAGGGAGCTTAAGATCATCTTTTTTATGGGTTCAAAGGATGTGCTCTTCAGAGAGAGCTTTCCGGATCCCCAGCCGTTATCCCGGTAGCACACTGTCGCGCAGGTGATGTCGTCAAACTGCTCCATGCCGCTGCTGTGCTGACTGACAGAGGAGATCACAGCTCTTACCGGAGACAAGGCATTGGTCAGCCCTCCCGTTTCGGCAAGGGAATCCTTTATTGCAGCCATAAGCCGTTTTTCGCCGAAAAGGGTCCTGTCCTTATCGATAGCCTCGGTGACCCCGTCCGTAAAGATCAGCAGTCCTTCCCCTTCCTGAAGCATGATTTCTTCTTCCGTGATTTCGATATCGTCAAAAAGCCCCATGGCCGTTCCGCTCTTTACATCAAGGAAGCGGGGCTCATCGCACAGAAAGAGGGGCCGGTTATGTCCCGCGTTGGCATAGACGAGCCGCCCGGTCTTTATATCAAGCATCGAGGCGAAGACGGTCGCAAACATATTCGTCGTGTTGGCAAGGCATATATCCCGGTTTACTTCCGTCATGGCAGCCGCAAGGCCTTTACCGGCCTTCAGCTTTTCACGGAGGTCCGTTTTTACCATGACCATGAACAGGGCGGCATAGATACCTTTTCCGGAGATATCCCCCACGATGACGCAGATCCTGTCATCACTTGTCCTGAAGACGTCATAAAAGTCGCCGCCGACTGATTTCGCAGGCTTTTCCAGGCCGTAGATATCATAAGAGGCACCGGCTATATTGAATTCTTCGGGAATGATGCCGCATTGTATATTTCTTGCGATCTCAAACTGCGTCTGCGTATGGATCTTCTCCTT
>CACZNS010000116.1 GCA_902782575.1 uncultured Lachnospiraceae bacterium | reverse complement strand
TTAAAGATGTCGGTGCTGATGAAGATGTCAAGGTACAAACTCTGATATCATAAAAATGTATAGTCAATTTGAAAATGTTATACTAGGCAATTATGTCGATTATCTGGTAGACAGTTATCCGGATGAGTGCAGCAAGATCAGGAAACTCATAGGGGAAACCGTGCTATATCATCGTGAGAACGGATCCTTAAGCGATTCTACGGGGATTGCTGTTTATCTTCCATGTCAGGTTGATAATTACAGTGGATTGATAAATTATCTGGATTATGTCTACGATATAGTTTACAATGACAATATCAGGGTTCTCTATTACTACAAACAGGCTGGATGTCTTAACGATGAGCTGACTGAATATGTGAAGTCTTTGACAGATAATGAGCCCAGGAAGCTGGATCTTAAGCTTTTCAATGATTTCACAAGAGCTGAGCCTGTAGTGGGAGACGGCACCTTCTCGCTTCCGGTAAGAGAGGATCTTCAGAATCTGATGGTCAGCTATTACATTGAAGTTGCAAATCTGGATGAGAAGGAAGGTATTATTACTGATTATGACTCTAACGGTGGTCTTGAACTGGATGGAAATGGCTATCTTATCAGTAACTTTGACGGAAAGTGGCCATATATAGATAATGTTCCGCTGTACGTGGAAGTGGTTTCGAATACCGCCTCGGGAATTGAGTTCAAATCTCATATCAATCATAACGGTGATGAAGCATACCTGATCCTGAATTACGACAAGGACACGGAGAAACTGACCGTTAACTCTGTGCGTAAGGTAGAAGAAGGTGATGCCAATTTCATGGATAATACAAAATCCAATCTGCAGCTGGAAAATGGAGACACGATAACGCCGCTTTATAAGAAAACCGATCTGACGGATGAGTCTGAAAGTCTGGAAGGCGGTAAAACAGTAAAGATCAAGAGCAGCATTGAGTATATGATGAAGACTCTCCCGAAAGGATATTATATTGGTACGGTAGTGATCACTGATCCGCGCGGGGACAGCTACTATAGTGCGGTTTTAGGCGCGGATATCGGCACCGGCGGCGTCAAAGGATGGAAGACAGATGACCGCTTTAAGGGATCCAGCTACTGACGGCGGTTGTTTGGCTGGCATCCTTGACAATCTGCCGCTGTTTTGGAACGAGACAGGATCTTTACACAAAGGAAACAGTCCCGGAAAGAAAATGACAGGTAAGATTGAAAATTCTGAAGGGATTGGAGATATAAACTTCAATTTCATGAAA
Source organism: uncultured Lachnospiraceae bacterium (assembly GCA_902782575.1). Classification (GTDB taxonomy): domain Bacteria; phylum Bacillota; class Clostridia; order Lachnospirales; family Lachnospiraceae; genus NK4A144. Next base: position 27,260 of record CACZNS010000116.1, on the reverse strand, counting down.
GGATGGTAAGGCAATGAGTGATGTGAACAAGATCAATGATGTGAATCTCGAGGCAGTCAGCGGTGGAGCAACTACGTTAAGCGGGTTTCCTGTTGACAAACAGGGGAACGTGCTTTTTAAGGATAAGCAGACAGGACAGACTCTGCTGATCAGCCGCGCTGACTGGGAGTGGCTTAAGGGCAAGGAAGGAGAGGGCTCGGTTCAGGCAGAGATACGTCTGGCAGAGATACCGTTAAGAGATATTGAGGGGCAGATCAACGAGCGCCACAGTCCTTTCAGGCATTAAGCCAATAATCAATCATCTTGCTGTGCGAACCGGGGAATGCGGATCACAACGACAGTGCCTCTGACATTTCCCGGTCTGATCTCAAGGGAAGCGCCGCACATCAGCTGCAGGCGTCTTCTTATATTCTGAATGCCCACATGTATTTCATCGTCTTTTTCGGGGGAATAGCCGGGACCGGAGTCCTCCACGGAGATCAGGATCCCTTTTTCGGACTCTATGGTCCTGATCGTAATAAGAAGAGGGACCAGCTCCGGATCCACACCATGCTTCACCGCGTTCTCCACGATCGGCTGGAGTGTTAACGGAGGAAGCCTGAAATCGGTTTTTCGGATATCATAATCAACCGTCAGAAGATCGTCATACCGGGTCTGCTCCACTGCCAGGTAAGCCTTCGTATGTTCCAGTTCTTCAGAAAAAGGGATCAGGTCATGCTTTGCGACGGCTGTGAAATTTTTACGGAGATAGGTTGTAAAATTGCCGATGGTCTGTTGGGCTTTAAGGGGATCGATTTCACAAAGGTAGTAAATACTGGACAGGGTATTGTAGATAAAATGCGGGCGCATCTGAAGCAGAAGGATGTCCATCTGCTGTCTGGAATTGATCTCGACCAGCCGGAGATGCTGCTCCTTCTGATCACGAAGAATAAAATATAACAGAAAAAGCGAGGAGAGCACGGTGGAAAGTACGACTACCAGGAGGCCGTAAGAGAAGCTCTGGATCAGCATACCGATCAGCGGCAGACAGAGGTAGAAAAAAAAGGCCCGCCGCTGGAAAACGGACAATTGATTTCTGCGCCTGAACAGGGCACTCAGATTCATCAGCATGAGCAGTATGGGAGAAACGAGAAGCAAAGGATACCAGGAGCCTCGGAAATAAACATTTTTGTCGGAAATAAAGTATATAAAATGTGTCATTTGAGTGATAATGAGAAGGAGAAAATATATCAGCCAGAGAATGGCAGAGGCATAAAGCAGACGGCTTTTTCTCCAGTCTTCCCGGTTGATATAAAGCATGAACAATGTCAGCAGAGGCATGAGCACTGAGGAAAAAAAGGATTCCAGAAAGACTGCAAGTTTTGAAAGGGAGGCATATCCGGGACCCAGAAAAACCAGTGAAATCTGGGAAACGAGATCAGAAAAGACATAAGCCATGATAGTGGTGAAAATGCAGATCAGAAATTTCCGGATGCCTTTTTGGAGGGAAGTAAAGGAGAGGGACAGAAAGAGTCCCAGAAAAGCAAGCAGGCAGCCGGATACCGCGATCGAAAAGTTCAGGACATCAATGAAGTTATTCATCCGTCCTGCTCCCGGAAGAAAATCTGACCGGATTTCGAAGCTTGGACAGCTGTTTTCGGACATCCGCCTCCTGCAAAGGCTTGACCAGAAATCCGCTGGCTGCTGTCTCCCAGGCATTCAGTGCATAGTCGGGATAAGCCGTCAGGAAAATGACGTTTGTCAGAGGGTAAATATTGAGAAGCTCCCGGCAAAGGTCCATACCGCTGTTCATTCCGATCTCGATATCCAGAAAGGCTATGGACACGGGATTGTTTTGTGCAAAGGCCAGAGCCTCGGAAACCTTTGTGAATCCGGTAATGGCCGCATTAGGTATGACATTTGACAGGATCCGCATGGCTCCCCTCAAAAGGATATCCTCGTCGTCCACAAGGATAACATTAGGCGGCGTAGTCTCGGCCGAGGTAGCATCCAGAAGGATCGAAACATCCACCCCCAGACATTTGGCAAGGCGGGATATAATGATCGCATCCGGGAGTCTTCTGCCGTTCTCCCAGTTTGCAATGCTGGAACGGTCTACAAAGAGCTTATTCGCGAGCTGCTGCTGGGAAAGGTTCTGTTTTGAACGGAGACTTTTCAGAGTCTCTGCAAACGAATTGTTCATTTCCTCACTTTATACAGAAATGTCCTGAAAGTCAATGCGAATCCGTCCGAAACATGAGACAATCTGAAACAATGGTTGATGTTTCCGAGAACCGGCTGGTAAAATAAAGTGATCAAAGAATACAAAAGGAGGATAAGTATGAAAAACAGAGTTATTTCCATTTTCCTGACTGCAGCGATGACAGGTCTGCTGTTTGGGGGCTGCGGAACGGTTCAAAGTACTCCGGTGCCGGCGGCAGAGCCTGCGGAGGAGGCACCGGCAGAGGAGGACCTTCCGCTCACGGACGAAGACGACAGTGACTATCCGGAGGATTTTCTGCAGAATCAGGCCGGTAAGATTACCTTTAAGGACTTTGATGAGGCGATCTCCTTCCTGAAAGAGGGCCAGGGATACGCTTTGATCAAGGTTTACGGATATGACGGAGATATCCTGGCTGTGACCGAAACCGTATTCGAAGCAGATCATTCCGCTCCGGAGGCGTCTCTGTATTGTATGAAGGACGGGGAGGCCCATTTCCTCGGGGTGATAAGCGGGAACGGAAGCGCTTTTCCCATCAGGCTTGCGGACGGCATTCTTTACGGAGGAGACAATCATCAATATGATGCCTGGTTCATGACGAAAGACGGCGGGATCATGCAGAAGGATTATGTCTATGATGATGTGGAAACCGGCGACGGAAAGTACGGAGGATTCTTAAGAGAAGAGAATACCTTTGACAACGACAAGGATTTCACCGGAGGGAAAGAGGAGTTTGAAGCTATGATGGCGGAAAGGGACAGCAAACCCATTATCGAGTTTACGATGGTCTCCGGTGCGGATGAAGAAACCACGGGCGAAGGAGCACTTGCAAACGACCTTAATCTGTATGCTTCGGTACTGTTATCCGCGACCCCGGATTCTTATTATGCTTTCGCAGACTTAAATAAAGATGTGGATGTCCTTCTGCTTGCCGGAGCGGATGATGTTTTCAGTGACGACGAGGGAAATTACCGTTCTACCGGAGCGGATGTGTACGTTGCGGACGAAGAAGGCCTTGCATGGAAATGCGGAAGCGTAAGGAGCGGAACAACGGCGCTTCCGATCGGGGTGAAGGACAGGACGCTTTATTATGGAAATCATGAGGAGCTTTTCAGCGCCGTAGTTGACAGGGAAAAGGCAGAGCTTACCGAGACCAGCAGCAGTTCCTTTGACGAGGTGGACGACGCACTGACCGATGTCTTTTTCTTTCCGGTATCCGACATTCCGGAAGGGGACCTGAAAGCAGCAGCTGTACTTCCTGCCTATGTTTATCAGGGTTCCGACAAGATCCTGGAGGCGGTAACGTCTTATGTGGTCAATGAATTCGGTAAACACTATAATCTGGAGGATGTAGATGTTACCATTCCGTATGTCCTTGTGGCGCATGTTGACGAGAGCAAGGACGACGATGTGGTAGTATATGGTAATTTCTGGGTGGATAATCTTCATCTGAATGGTGACACGCTTGAATCTAAATCCGGAGGAGAATGCCCCGGAGCGATCCATCTTAAGAAGGACGGAGATGAATATCTGGTCATTTCCATGGATATTCTGGAGGATGGCAATGACTTTGAAACGAGCGGAAAGAAAATATTCGGAGATCATTTTAACGATTTCAAGAAACTCTATTCGGATGATAAGGCTAAGACGGAAGCCCGTACAAAGGCGATCGCGGATTATGTGAAAGCAAACGACCTTCCGATCACCCAGTATCAGGATTACGGATGGGATCCGGTAAAACTGAAATAAATTGTTTCGTGCGGTACTTTTGGCCGGAAATCCGGACCGGAAGTACCGCATGTTTGTTTTTATGGCATTGACTCCGGAGACCTGCCGGATGGGACTGGCAGATCTGCTGGATGATGAGGAACTTCAGGACGATAAGCTTCGCCGGCTTCAGGCCACGCCCACCCTCTCCGGATGAAAACAGACTGACAGACTTCGTAATTAGTGATAAAATAAGCGGGGGTTGATCAATCAAGGCCGGAGGAGACCTTATCATATGGATGGAAACAGCGGAAAAAAGCATACACCGTCAACTCATCAGAGACAGATATATATGACGGTATGTGTTGCCCTGGGGATAGCGGTAAATGTCCTGTTGTCATTTCTCAGTATTCATTTTGACCTGCCGCTTTGGTTTGATACGATCGGCACGATCGCTGTATCGATGCTCGGAGGAGTACTCCCGGGTATTACGACGGCTGTGGGAACGAATGTACTCTGCAGTTTTTTTAATCCTTCTTCCCTGTATTATACTCTGGTCGGAGTCCTGATCTCGATCGCGACGACGTGGTTTGTATGGAACGGACGATATAAGAAAAAGGTAAGGATAGTTTTTTATATCCTGACACTCGCACTGCTCGGCGGCGTACTCGGAACCCTTTTTCAATGGGTGATCCTTGGCGGACCGCAGTTTATTTATGTCGCGGAAACCTCCAGGCTGCTTACGGACAGCACCGGGATCAGTTATATCATTACATCCATAATCGTGACTACAGGTCTCAACATCGTGGATAAGGGTATATCGGCAGGTCTGGCTTTTCTTGCGGTCCGTCTGGTCCCGCCGGAGATCAGGAAAACGATAGGGGAGAGCGGATGGCGCCAGAAACCGCTTTCCGATGATGACAGGAAGCGGTTTAACAGGATGCAGAACCCGGGGATGCATTCTCTGCAGAAGAGGATGGGGATCCTTTTGTCATTCGCTACTGCTTCGATCACCGCGGTCCTAAGCTTTATCAGCATTAATCTCTTCTTCAACAATCAAAGGCAGGCATATACGCAGAATGCCATAAAGGCAGCGGGCTTTGCAGCGGATGTTGTGGACGGAGACAAGGTGGGACAGTATCTGAAGCTTAAAGAGGACGCGCCCGGATATGAGGATGTCAGAAGGCTCTTGTATTGGATCAGAAACTCCTCCTCCGGAGTAGAGTGCCTGCATGTTATAAAGATCGAGCAGGATGGCGTACGCTATATCTTTGATCTTGAAACAGAGGATACCCCGGCCAATAAACCCGGAACAAAGGCCGCATTTAGCGATTCTCTTACAGAATATATTCCGGGTCTGCTCAGAGGAGAAAAAATACCGCCGATCGAATCCGACGATCGTTCCGGCTGGGTTCTTTCCGCATATCAGCCGGTGACAAATACCGCAGGCGAGACGGTCTGTTTTGCGGTGGCAGATGTATCCATGGTTTTCCTTTCCAAGTTTGCGGGAGAGTTTCTGATCAAGACCCTTCTGATCTTTTCGGGATTTTTCATCCTGATCCTGGGCTATGGGCTTTGGGTATCAAGATACTCAATGGTCTATCCCATCAGTTCCATGCGTGTGCTTACCAATGACTTTATTCCGGAGAGCGATGATCAGAAAACTCTGGACAATAAGGTCAGGGCGATCCGTTCCCTTGATATCCGAACCGGAGACGAGGTGGAGGAGCTCTATCTTTCGATCTCCAAAATGGCATCCGGTATCGCCGAACAGATACGGATGACACGCTATTATTCCGAGGCAACTGCCCAGATGCAGAACGGACTGATCATTACAATGGCGGATCTGGTGGAAAACCGCGACTCCGATACCGGAGCCCACATCCAGAAAACCGCGGCTTATGTCAGGATCATTCTGGAAGGTCTGAAGAAAAAGGGATATTACACGGAGAAGCTTACCCCCAAATTTATCTCGGATGCGGTTATGTCCGCTCCTCTGCACGATGTAGGAAAGATCAATATTCCCGATAAGATCCTGAACAAACCCGGAAAGCTCACCCCCGAGGAATATGAGATCATGAAGACTCATACGATTGCCGGAAGGAAGATCATGGAGAACGCCATCAGTACCGTGCAGGGGGAAAACTACCTGAAGGAAGCACTGAATATGGCGGCGTATCACCATGAGCGATGGGACGGCAAGGGTTATCCGGAAGGCCTCCACGGAGAAGTGATCCCTCTTTCGGCAAGGGTCATGTCCGTGGCGGACGTTTTTGATGCGCTGGCATCACCCAGGATATATAAGCCGGCCTTTCCGTTCGAGAAGGCTCTGGATATTCTGAGGGAGGGTGCGGGAAGCCAGTTTGATCCGAAATGCGTGGAGGTATTTCTGGAATCAATTACCGAGGTGAAGCTTGTCCTAAAGAAATATCAGGATGTATCGGGAGGATATACGGAGAAATGATGCAGAAGCAGAGATGGATCACGGCCTGTTTTATACTGATATGTCTTTTTTCTTTCATGACCGGGAGGGTTTATGCATCCGAGAGAAGCACCCTGGTTTCGCCGGAAAGTGACGGAGATACCGGAAAGACAGAAGATGAGAGGATCAGGATCGGCGGCGGCTATGCCGCCATGGGCCAGCTGAAAGGAGTAGGCTATACGGCAAAAATATACGATGCAACAAACGGTCTGCCGACCTCCGATGCGAACTGGGTCCTTGGAGCGCGGAACGGATATATCTGGATCGGTGGTTACAGCGGGATCATCCGTTATGACGGATCAACCTTTGAACGGATGGATTCCTCAGGAGGTCTTACGAGCGGCAGGGTTTTGTTTGAGGACAGCCACGGAAGGATCTGGGTCGGAACGAACGATAACGGCGTGGTTTTGATGGACGGCAATGAGAGCAGGCACTATACCTACAAAGAAGGTCTTCCTTCGTCTTCCATCCGGGGCTTTGCGGAAGATCGGGACGGAAGGATCTATATCGGATCCACAAGCGGTGTGTGCTATGTGGATCAGAGTCTCATGCTTCAGAATTTTTCGGAAGAAAGGCTTGACAATAAAACGATCGAAAGGCTTGTGTCCGCTGCGGACGGCAGGATCTACGGCTGTACCAATGACGGAGAGATCTTTTGTATCAATTCCGGAGAGGTGGAGGGATTCTATCAGAAAGAAGAGCTTGGACTCGGTAAGATCACCACGATCTTTCCGGATCCGGAGCATCCGGAGAAGGTATATCTGGGAACAGATTCCGACCTGGTCTATTTCGGAGGCTTTGGAAAAAAAGAAGAGGAATTGAAAAAGATCCATGTGGCTCCTGCAAACAGTATTTACTGGATCACTTATGCCTGCGAAAGAATCTGGATCTGCTCGGAGGAGCTTTCGGGATACCTCGATGAAGAGGATATGTTTCATCCGCTGGACAATCTTCCGATGAACAACTCGATCTGGATGCTCACTCAGGATTATCAGGGAAATCTGTGGTATGCTTCATCCAGACAGGGCGTGATGAAGGTTGTGGCAAACAATTTCGAAAACCTCTCCGAAGAAGCCGGACTTCCGGAAAGCGTGGTGAACAGTACCTGCATGAAGGATAAACTGCTGTACATCGGGACAGATACCGGACTTTTTATTTTAGATGAAAAGCGTCAGACAGTGGAAAATAAACTGACGGATTATCTGAAAGATACGAGGATCCGCTGTATTACCGAAGACCGGAGCGGAAATCTCTGGTTCTCGACCTTTACCAACGGGCTTGGGCTGGTCTGCTATACTCCGGAGGAGGAGATCATAAGCTATACGGAAGAGAACGGCATGATCAGTAACTGGATCCGCTGTACAACGGAAGCAGAGGACGGGTCGATCTACGTGGGTACGAGCGGAGGCCTGGCCATCATCCGGGAAGGAAAGATCGTAAAGACCATCGGAGAATCTCCGAACATCAGTAATACGGTGTTTCTTACAGTTGAAGAGGGAGAGAACGGATCAATCTATGTGGGAACCGACGGAGACGGAATCTATGTCATAGACGGGGATCAGGTTAAACGACTGGGTCGTGACGACGGCCTTACCAGCGATGTGATCCTGAGGATCAAAAGGGATGAAAAAAGAGGAGTATACTGGATCATTACATCCAATTCCATTGAATATATGAAGGACGGGGTGATCCGGAGTGTCAATTCATTCCCCTACAATAATAACTTTGATGTCTATTTTGACGATCAGGATAACCTTTGGATCCTGTCTTCCTACGGCGTATATGTACTGAAGGCTCAGGACCTTCTGGACGATAAGATTTTTGATTATAAGCTTTATACCATTGCGAACGGCCTGCCGGGCGCCGCTACGGCAAATTCCTTCAGCGAGCTGGATAAAGAGGGAAATCTCTATATTGCATGCCGGAACGGAGTGAGCCGGGTGAATATCAATCATTATTTTGAGCAGAACTCAAAGATCAAGACAGGGATCCGCTCTATCTACTGTAATGACCAGCTGATCCTCCCGGACGAAGAAGGTGTATATACGATCCCTTCCGTTATGGGGCGTATCCAGATCACGCCCTCTATCCTTGATTATACGATGACCAATCCGACGGTGCATGTGTTTCTGGAGGGAACAAGGGATCCGGGTATCACGGATGAGCAGAGCAACCTGACTTCCCTTGAATATACGGGACTTCGGTACGGGAACTATGTGCTTCACATACAGGTGCTGGATTCGAGTACCGGGGAGATCTATCAGGATGAAACCTTCAGGATCGTGAAACTGCCAAGGATCACGGAGCTGACCGCTGTAAGGATCATTCTGATCGCGCTGCTTGCCGCACTGGTCGGAGTGATCGTATGGCGTGTCATGACCGGAACCATTATCCGCAGGCAGTATGATGAGATCCGGCAGGCAAAGGATGAGGCAGAGAGAGCCAACAGTGCCAAGTCCCGGTTCCTGGCAAATATGTCCCACGAGATCCGGACCCCGATCAATACCATCATGGGAATGGATGAAATGATCCTGCGCGAGGATCCGGCAAATGTGCCGAAGGATTACTTTATGTCGGTCGTAAACTACGCACTGGACATCAAAAGCGCTTCCGAGTCTCTGCTGGGACTCATTAATGATCTGCTGGATATGTCAAAGATCGAATCCGGAAAGATGAATCTTGTGGAGCAGGAATACGATGTGGCAGAGCTTCTGCGCTCCATGGTCAAGATGATCCGTGTGAAAAGCCATGAAAAGGATCTGGCGTTTGAAGTGAATGTGGAGGAAGTGATTCCCAGGAGACTTTACGGTGATGCCGGAAAGATCAAGCAGATCGTGCTGAATCTGCTCACAAATGCCGTGAAGTATACATCGGTCGGAAGCGTTACTCTCACGGTAACGATGGAGATCGTCTCAGAGGAGAGCGGCATTCTCCGGTTTTCGGTAAAGGATACCGGGATCGGTGTGAAACAGGAGGATATGGATAAGCTCTTTACGGCCTATGAGCGTCTTGATGAAGAGAAAAACAGCGGTATCCAGGGAACGGGTCTGGGTCTGGATATCTCTCGCAGATTTTCGGAGCTGATGGGCGGTAAGCTCATTTGTGAAAGTATATATGGGGAAGGGTCGGATTTTATCCTTACCGTAACCCAGAGGATCGTGGATAAAACAGGCATCGGGAAATTCAGCGAATATGATGAGGATGAGATAAAGGGGCCTTATGTGCCTCAGTTTGTTGCACCGGATGCCGATGTGCTCGTGGTAGACGACAATCCGATGAACCTGAACGTGATCAAGGGGCTGCTGAAAGCCACGAGAGTATTTGTCACCACAGCGGCCAGTGGAGAGGAATGTCTGGAAAAACTGAAATTCTCAAAATTCCATGTGGTGCTTTTGGATCACATGATGCCGGGTATGGACGGTGTGGAAACCGTAGGTCATATCCGGGAGAGCTATCCGGATCTGCCGGTGTATGCACTGACCGCGAATTCCACAGCGGGCGGGGATGAGTTTTACAGATCCAAAGGGTTCAACGGCTATCTGGCAAAGCCTGTGGACAGTCTGTCGCTGGAGAGAGCCATTATGCAGCATCTGCCGGAGGAGATCATGATGAAGCCATCCGAGAAGGATGCCGTTTCCGAGCCGGAGGATCTGCCGGAGGAACTGCTCTGGCTAAAGGACGTGGAAGGGATATCCGTTCCGGAGGGGATCAAAAATTCCGGAGGAGTTTCCTCCTTTGTGTTCTCGCTGAAGCTCTTCCTGGATACGCTTGACAGCAACGCGGAGACGATTGAAAATGCATATGAGAATAATGATATCAGAATTTATACCGTAAAGGTTCATGCACTGAAAAGCTCTGCAAGGATCATCGGGGCGGAGGAATTATCCGGATTGGCCGAAAGTCTGGAGGATGCGGGCAACCGGAAGGACATGGATTTCATCTACAGGAACACGGACAAGCTCCTTACAGATTACAGGGCTTATAAAGAAAAGCTGGCAGACCTGAATAATCTGTCCCAGTCAGAGGACGGAAGGGAACCGATCCCGGAGGAGGAGCTGCAGGGCGCTTATGAGGCGTTAAAAGAAGTGATCCCGCAGATGGACTATGATTCGGTGGAGATGATCCTGGGGCAGCTTGCGGAATACCGTCTTCCCGAAAAGGATGAAAAGAAAGCAGCGGAACTGGGGAGACTCCTGAAGCTTCTGGATTGGGACGGAATGGAAAAGGTACTGGGAGGGGAGGATTAATATGCAGGAGGGGAAAATAAGGATCCTTGGTGAGAAGGAAACGTTTTTGATCCGGATCCTTGCAAAAAAAATGAATGATGCGGGGATTGCCTGTGAATTTGTTCCCTGGAGTGTGGATGAGATCAATACCCGCTGGGACAGTACAGGAATCTTTGCGCTTTACATGGATGCCTCCGCGAGACCGAATAAGGCAGTGCTGCATTTTCTGGCGGAAAAGGCCTCGGAGGGGGATCATTTCGTACTCCCGATCGGAGAGGCGGCGGAACTACAATATATCTGCGACAATCTTCCGGGAGAGCTGATCTATAAGACTTTTTTACGTCCGATCAATAATGAGGAATTCATCCGGACGGTGCAGGAGATCCAGAGCCGGAAGGAGCAGGGTGAGTTCAGGAAGAGTATCCTGATCGTGGACGATGATCCGAACTATCTCGGTCTGGTGCGGGAATGGCTGAAGGGGACTTACAAGGTCTCTATGGCAAATTCCGGTCTGCAGGCGATCAAGTGGCTGGGCAAAAACAAGGCCGATCTGATCCTTCTGGATTACGAAATGCCGGTCACGAGCGGCCCGCAGGTGCTGGAGATGCTGAGAAGCGACGTGGAAACACAGAATATACCCGTCATCTTCCTGACCGGCAAAGGCGATAAGGAAAGTGTCATGGCCGTTGTGGAGCTGAAGCCCCAGGGATATTTCCTGAAAAATATCGGCCGGGAGGAACTGCTTGAAAAACTGAAGGATTTTTTCGTCCTTCATTGATGAGGGTGGCTTTTTGTATGATCGGCAGGAGCCTCTACGTAAGGAATGCTGGTATATCTGTCATTGATTTTTCCCGTGATAAAATACTGACGGATCGTTTTATTCAGTTCGGCTGCCGTCATGCTCTTAAACAGATAATCAACCGGCTTCAGGAGAGTCGCTTTGGCTATCTCCACAATGTCGTTATGATTTAAGAGAACCATCAGAGGTACACGGGGTGCCTTTTCGTTGTCCACATGAAACAGATCATAGGCATTGGGAAGCGCTCCGTACATATCATAATCCAGTATGATCAGGTCCATCTTGAGCCGGGACAGTACGGCTGACGCAGTGCTGAAATTGGATGCCGCGTAGATCCTGTAGGTGGTTTTCAGCCGGCGCTGGATCCCGAAGAGCAGAGACTGATCGAAGCTCATAAGAAGAATGGAGCGGCCGACAAAGCCTTTCCGGCCCACCTTTCCGCTGATCACGTTTGTGACAACATTTGCAACGGATATGGCATCGACAGGCTTCATGATGATCCCGTCAATGCATTCCTCCGTCAGAAACGCAGAAAGCTTGTTCAGATCATTTTTTTCACCGACAAGACAGATCCTGAGCTCAAAATGGTCTGTCAGTCTGGTCCTTTTGCCAATGGTCTGGATGACTTTTTCGGGGTGATCCGCAAAGAGAAGACACAGGGCAAAATCGTCCAGTGAGGCCTCCCCCAGATCCTGAAGCGTTCCGGCATGAGGATCAATGACAGAGAGGGAATATCCCCGGTTTTCCAATACCTGTATCGTTCCGTTAACCAGAAATTCCGACTGCTCACCGATCATCAGAATTTTTATTCCGCTCATAAGGGCCACCTCCCGATCTCTGATCTTTCGATGTATCCTTCAGGATCATTTTATCACAGTCAGACGCATATTTCTTTACCTTTTCCCTTTTTATGATTTATAATGGATGAGGAAGGATCCCCGGAAAACAGCCCTATAAATGCAGAGCAGGGGACAGGACGATCATGAAAAAATGCTTTAATGACAGATCCTGGAAAGACTATACCAAATGGACCGAAACCGATGAGGTGATCACCGGAAAGATCAACTCCATGATCAAATCGGTGGAGGCGGAAGGAGGCATTCCGGACGGCCCGGAAGATGTGATCTATGTACAGAGTATAGATGAGATCAATCAGCTGGCATTCCGGAAAAAAGAGGATATCCTGGAGATCCTCTCCTGCAGGGGGCAGTTTCATCCGGAAAAAGAAGAGCAGAAAAAGATAGTAAAGAAGTAAAAGAGGACAGGCTTTAACAGCCTGTCCCCTGTTGTTTGCGGAAGCGAGAGCTTTATTTGAAATATCTGTCAAGCAGGCCCTTAAATGCTTTTCCGTGCCTTGCCTCATCTCTTGCCATTTCATGTACGGTATCATGGATCGCGTCGAGGTTCAGTTCCTTTGCACGCTTTGCCAGAGCCGTTTTACCGGCGGTGGCTCCGTTTTCAGCCTCTACCCGCATTTCCAGATTCTTTTTGGTGGAGTCGGTCAGCACTTCACCGAGCAACTCGGCAAATCTTGCCGCATGATCCGCTTCTTCAAAAGCTGCCCTGCGCCAGTACTCGCCGATCTCCGGATATCCTTCTCTGTAAGCTACACGGCTCATTGCCAGATACATACCGACCTCTGAGCATTCACCGTTAAAATTGTTGCGAAGATCTTCGATGATGTCTTCGGGAGCACCCTTTGCTACGCCTACCACATGCTCGGCAGCCCACTCCATATCGCCTGTCTGTGCCTGAAACTTCTCTTTCGGAGCGTTACACTGGGGGCACTTCTCCGGGGGCTCACTGCCTTCGTAAACATAGCCGCAAACCGTACATACATACTTCATTTTCATTCCTCCTCTGTGAAGATACACATTTTGTTTTATAAAGCGATTCCATTGTCTAAAAAAAACAACTTGAAGTCAACACTCTTTATAAAAATTTCAGAACCGTCGTGAAAAAGCGGTGGTATAATCTGTTTATGAGTCTGAAAACGAAAATTACGGTTGCTTTTCTGACAGTAGTGCTGGTCCCTCTGTTTCTGATGGCGGTTTCTTTCCTTTCCATCGGACGCTATCAGCTCAGGGAGTTTTCGGAAGAGCACGGGATCAGCCAGGATATTGAAGGCGTTATCAATCAGTCGGTCATTGTTTTTCCGCCTTCAGATGATGCCGGGATCATGTCTCCGGTCACACGGCGTGTTGCGGATATCCTTCCCCGTCTGAAAACAGCGGCGGTGCAGATGGTCGGTTCGATCATGCTGATCCTTCTGTTTACGGGTATTGCGATCGTTTCCTGGATCCACAACAGCATCCTGACACCGATCCGCCAGCTGACGGAGGCCACGCAGCAGATCAAAGAGGGGAATCTGGACTTTGAAGTAGAGGTTCCGGGGTCGGGAGACGAGCTGATGACGCTCTGTGAAAATTTCAATGATATGAGGGCGAGGTTAAAAGAGTCCTCAGAGGAAAAGCTTGAGAGTGAATCCATCAACCGGGAGCTGATCAGCAATATCACGCATGATCTGAAGACACCTGTTACATCCATCAAAGGCTACGCCGAAGGGATCCTGGACGGCGTGGCGGATACGCCGGAGAAGCTTGACAGATATGTACATACCATATACAACAAGGCGACGGATCTGGATCGGCTGATCAACGAGCTGACCTTTTATTCCGGTATTGACGCAAACCGGATCCCCTATAATTTTGCCAAGATCAGTGTTTCCGATTATTTCCAGGACTGCGTGGATGATATTTCCATGGACCTGGAGGCGGGAAACATTCATCTGACATATGTGAACGAGGTTCCGGAGAACACCTTCGTGATTGCGGATCCGGTTCAGATGAAAAAGGTCATCAACAATATCGTCGGAAATTCGATCAAATACATGGATAAGGAAAAAGGCGAAGTAGGGATCCGCTTAAAGGATGCGGAGCTGTCTGTGATCGTGGAGATCAGTGATAACGGAAAAGGGATCGCGGCAAAGGATCTGCCATACATCTTTGACCGGTTCTTCCGAACGGATTCTTCCAGAAATTCATCCAAGGGAGGCTCCGGCATCGGACTTTCGATCGTGAAAAAGATCGTAGAGGATCAGGGGGGACGGATCTGGGCGGTCAGTCAGCTCGGGGAAGGCACGACGATGATGATGGAATTCAGAAAATATATTGAGTAGGAAGCTGTCGGAAAGGAGAAGGCATGAGCAGGATTCTGATCATAGAAGACGAGGAGTCGATCGCGGAACTGGAGAAGGATTATCTGGAGCTTTCGGATTTTCAGGTCACGATGGAGAATACCGGGAGCAAAGGACTGGATCGCGCTCTGAAGGAGGATTTTGATCTGATCATTCTGGATCTGATGCTTCCGGATGTGGACGGCTTTGAGATCTGCAAGCAGATCAGAGAGATCAAGAACACACCGGTGATCATGGTATCAGCCAAAAAGGACGATATCGATAAGATCAGAGGTCTGGGGCTGGGAGCGGACGACTATATCACCAAGCCATTTTCTCCGAGTGAGCTGGTAGCCCGCGTAAAAGCGCATATGGCCAGATACGAGCGGCTTACGGCAGGAGCGGTCCCGGTGAACGATGTGATCGAGATCCGGGGTCTGAAGATCGACAAAACAGCCAGAAGGGTCTGGGTCAACGGAGAGGAAAAATCCCTGACGACAAAGGAATTCGATCTGCTGGCGTTTCTGGCAAAGAATCCCAATCACGTCTATTCCAAGGAAGAGCTCTTCCGCGAGATCTGGGAAATGGAATCGGTCGGAGATATCGCCACAGTCACGGTGCATATCAAAAAAATCCGGGAAAAGATCGAGATCAATACATCGAATCCTCAGTATATCGAAACTATTTGGGGAGTCGGTTACCGCTTCAAAATTTGACTATCCCCCGCAGACGATTTATACTATAGGTTGTTTGCGGGGTATTTTTATGCCCAAGATATAGTATTTTATTTCGAAGGAATGGGAAAGTATGGCGGAGGAAAAAAGATTTGCGGTTCTGATCGATATAGAAAATATCGCACCGAAATACATTGAGCTGATCCTGAACGAGATCAGCAACTACGGGAACATTACGATCAAGCGGGCATACGGGGACTGGACAAAGCAGGCATCCTCTTCCTGGAGGGTGAAGCTCCTGGATTTTTCGATCATACCGATGCAGCAGTTCAACAATACGTTTGGAAAGAATTCTTCTGATTCGGCATTGATCATCGATGCGATGAATATTCTTTATCGCAATAACGTGGACGGCTTTTGTCTGGTATCGAGCGACAGTGATTTTACCCGTCTGGCGGCTACGCTGAAGGAAGAAGGAAAGCTGGTCGTCGGCATGGGTGAATCAAAGACACCGGTGGCTCTCAGAAATGCCTGTGATCATTTCAAAGTGCTGGACCTGCTGTATAAGGAAACAGAGAGCGTTAAAAAGAACGAGACAAAAGCGACCGGCAAGACCAAGACCGGTGCGGACAAAAAGGCGGGCAAGACCAAGCTCTCCACCATCGAAAAGGCAATCCTCCAGATCATCGAGGCAAACGGTGACGAGGATACGGGAATGTACATCGGAACGCTTGGAAACAGCCTGATCCGCCGGTACCCGGATTTTGATACCAGAAATTACGGCGCAAGCAAACTGTCCAAGTTTCTGGAGCAGTTTGATTCACTGGAGCTTCGTAAGGATGGCGATTCCACATATGTGAACATCAAGAACAGTTAAGTGCCGCCGATGAAGCCGCAGATCATTTTCGAAGATGATGATATCCTTGTCATACATAAGCCGGCCGGTCTGTCTACGCAGACCTCCCGGGTCGGAGCACCGGACTGTGTTTCGGAGCTGAAGATCCTGCTTCATGAGCGTGACGGGATCAACGATCCGTATCTCGGCATCATACACCGGCTGGATCAGCCTGTTGAGGGGATCCTGGTTTTCGCGAAGAATAAAGAGTCTGCAGCGGCGCTTTCAAAGGATATCCAGAAAAACAGGTTCTGGAAGGAGTACCGGGCAGTCGTAAAAAGCGAGGAAGTGATCGAGCAGAGGCAGCATCACCTGATCGACTACATGGTCACGGATCGGATCGCAAATCTCTCCAGGATCGTCGAGCAGGGAGAAAATCAGGCCAAAAAAGCGGAATTGTATTATGAACCGGTAGCGAGCCGGGTAGAAACCGGGCTCGGGGAGCCGTTTCGGATTCATGAGCTGAAGATCCTGCTGATGACGGGCAGGCATCATCAGATCCGTCTGCAGCTTTCACACGCGGGACTTCCGATCCTCGGCGACAGTAAATACGGAGCTGTACCGCCCGGTTACAACGGGCCTTTAGGTCTGGCAGCCTGCAAGCTGGCATTTCTTCATCCACGCAGCCGTCAGAAGAGAGCGTTTTCGATCGAAGCGGATACGCTTAAGGAGATATAGGTTAATGAATACTTACAACTGGGTACAGGGACTCTCCGAAAAGGAAATGAAGCGGATCTATATGCTGACAATGACGCCGACGCTTCATACCAAGGGCCTTTTCTCGGATATCACCTCAGACTATGTGTCCCCGCTGGAGCCCGAACCCTACAGTGTACTGACCCTCAGGTTCCGTACCGAAAAGCATAATGTGTCCCACGTGTTTCTTGTCTACGGAGGAGAGCGGATCCTGATGGAAAAGAAACGGACGGAGGGGGTCTTTGATTACTTTGAGACACAGATCGAGATCGATGATGCTCCGGTCCGGTATCATTTTTATATCGAGAGTCAGCGCACCCATGTTTTTTATGACAGGCGGGGAGTGGCAAAGGATGAGCAGCCGTATTTTGAGTTCTGCATCTATCCGGGCTTCAAGATCCCCGAATGGAGCAGAAGCGCCGTGATGTATCAGATCTATACGGACCGTTTCTGCAACGGCGATCCCACCAACGATGTTCTGGATCATGAATATCATTATATCGGCGGGTACACGGAGCATGCCAAAAGCTGGGAGGAACTGCCGTATGATATGGATGTCCGGCATTTTTACGGCGGGGATCTCCAGGGTGTGATGAATAAGCTCCCGTATCTTAAAAGCTTAGGGATCGATGCGATCTATTTTAATCCTCTTTTTGTATCCCCCAGCAATCACAAATACGATATACAGGATTACGATCATATCGACCCGCATATCGGAAAGATCGTAGAAGACGGAGGAGCCCTGCTTGCAGACGGGCACACGGATAACAGGGAAGCCGAGCGCTATATCCGCAGGGTGACAAGCAAAGCCAATCTCGAAGCAAGCGACCGGCTCTTTGCGGAGCTGGTGCAGAAATGCCATGAGAGCGGGATAAAGGTCATCATCGACGGAGTATTTAATCACTGCGGATCTTTCAATAAGTGGCTGGACCGGGAAAGAGTATATGAGGATCAGGAGGGCTACAGCAAGGGTGCTTACGTGGCAGAGGACAGTCCTTATCATTCCTTCTTCCGGTTTCACGGCGGGATGTGGCCGTACAACCATTGCTATGACGGATGGTGGGGGCATGATACGCTGCCGAAGATGAATTATGAGGATTCGCCCGAGCTGATGAACTACATCCTCGGGATCGCGGCAAAGTGGGTTTCCCCTCCGTACAACTGCGACGGATGGAGACTGGACGTGGCAGCGGATCTCGGACATTCTCCGGAATTTAATCACAGATTCTGGAGGGAATTCCGTAAAGCAGTCAAAAGAGCCAATCCCGAAGCGATCATTATCGCGGAGCATTACGGAGACGCGTCGTCGTGGCTTACGGGAGATCAATGGGATACCGTCATGAATTATGATGCGTTTATGGAGCCGCTGACCTGGTTCCTGACCGGTATGCAGAAGCACAGCGATGATTTCAGGGAAGACCTGCTCGGTAATTCCGATGCGTTTTTCAGCTCCATGTTTCACAACAATCTGCGCTTTTCCGAGCCGACGATCTCTTCGGCCATGAATGAGCTTTCCAATCATGACCATTCCAGGTTTCTGACACGGACAAACCATAAGGTAGGACGGAAGTATACACTGGGAAGCGAGGCGGCGGATACGGGGATCGATAAAGCAGTCATGCGGACGGCGGTTTTGATGCAGTTTACCTGGCCGGGTTCTCCTACGATCTATTACGGGGATGAGGCTGGACTGACCGGCTTTACGGATCCGGATAACCGGAGGACCTTTCCCTGGGGACATGAAGATTTTGAACTGATCGATTTTCACAGGGCGATGATCCGGCTCCACAAAAGCTGTATAGAGCTTAAGACAGGTTCCATGATGCGTCTGACCTCAAAGTACGGTTATCTTGCATACGCCAGAGTGATCGGGAGATCTGTCAGCGTGATCGTGGTCAATAATCAGAACCGTGCCGTCGAAGAGGATGTGAGCGTATGGGAAACCGGGTATCCGAGAAACGGCAGAGTAACCCGTCTGATCCTGACCTATGCGGACGGCTTTACCACATCGCCGATGGATTATGAGGTGAAATTCGGAAGGATCCATGTTTCTCTTCAGGAGAAGTCCGCAGCCATGTTTCGGGGGGTTTATTAAGCGTAATCATCATTTAAGGAGGTATTTATGGCAAGGACACTGGAAGATGTAAGAAGGATGATCGAAGAAAACGATGTTAAGATCGTGGACTTCAAACTGACAGACATAGACGGACGGTGGAGACATTTGAGCATTCCGGCCGAGAGGCTCACGGAAGGCACGATGGAGCACGGGATCGGTTTTGACGGCTCCAATTACGGCTATGCCCCGGTCGAAAACAGTGACATGGTCTTTATGCCGGTGCTGGATTCGGCTGTGATCGATCGCTATGCGGAGATCCCTACGCTGTCGATGATCGGTGATGTAAGGGTGATCGATCTGCCGGAAAACAGACCCTTTGATCAGTATCCTCGGAATGTGGCGATCCGTGCGCTGGATTATATGAAGGAGCTCGGTATAGCAGACACAATGCTGATCGGACCGGAGTATGAATTTTACCTGTTTGACCGGGTAAGCTATGAGGTTGCTCCGCAGAAGGCAGGATATCAGATCCGGGCGAGACAGGCAGCCTTTGCATCCGGGGAAGAAGAGAACAACAACGGATATCAGCTGAGCTCCGGCACAGGATATCACAGCTGCCTTCCGATGGATATCCGCAATGATCTGAGAAGCAATATGTGCCTTTCCATGAAGGAATGGGGGATCGAGGTAAAGTATCATCATCATGAAGTCGGCGGCAGCGGGTAGATGGAGATCGAAGTTGAGCTTGGAGAGATGCTCAAGCTGGCAGATGATACGATGTCCGCAAAATATGTGATCAAAAACGAGGCGGTGAAAAACGGCTGCACGGCGACCTTTATGCCGAAGCCGCTGGCAGGAGAGGCAGGAAGCGGAATGCATGTGCATATGCTTCTCTTCAAGGACGGAAAGCCGGTTTTTTATGATCCGAACGGCTATGCTCAGCTCTCCGATGAAGCTCATTGGTTTATCGGGGGTCTGCTGACGCATGCCGGCTCGATCTGTGCGATCACCAATCCCTCCACAAATTCCTACAAGCGTCTTGTTCCGGGCTTTGAGGCTCCGGTTACGATCGGTTACGCAATGGCAAACCGCAGTGCGGTCGTCCGTATTCCGGCCTATGCCAAGACTCCGGAAACAAAGAGATTCGAGCTTCGCAATCCGGATGCGACCTGCAATCCTTACTATGCGTATGCGGCGATCCTGATGGCGGGTCTGGACGGTATCCAAAAAAAGATCGATCCTCATGCAGCGGGCTGGGGACCTTACGATTTCAATCTGTATGAACTGTCGGAAGAAGAAAAGGCGAAGATATCCGGACTTCCGGCTTCTCTGAAGGATGCGCTGGATGCGTTGGAAAAGGATCATGATTATCTGACCGCCGGCGGGGTATTTCCGGAGAGACTTCTGCACCAGCTGATCGCAAGGAGCAGAAAGAATGACGATGAGATATCCAGGATCCCGCATCCCGCGGAGTTTGCGAAATACTATGATCTTTGATCCTTTGAACGGGCGAGGGTGAAGAGAAACTCGCTGCCGACACCTTCCGTGGAGATTACGTTGATATTCTGGGAGTGTGCCTGAAGGATCTCGCGGGTGATGGCCAGTCCAAGGCCGGTTCCCCTTTTATCCTTGCCTCTGGAGAGATCGGTTTTATAGAAACGATCAAATATCAGGCTCTGTGCATCTTTGGGGATCCCTATCCCGGCATCTTTTACAGAAACGAAGATCTTATCGTTTTTCTCGGTGGTTTCGATCTTGATAATGGAATTATTATGCGAGAATTTGATCGCGTTATCCAGCAGGTTGTAAATAACCTGCTGGATTTTGTCTTTATCGGCTCTGACGTAGAGGGTTTCGCCGCTTAAGATCAGCTCGATCGTGATCTTTTTTCTGTCGCACTGAACCTCAAAGGTTTCACAGGTCCGCTTGATCACGGCATTGATATCAAAGTCGGAGAGGCTTAAAACCATTCCTTTCGGATTCAGGGAATTGAGCTCCAGAAGTCCGTTGGTAAGCTTGGTCAGACGCTCGGTCTCATTCAGGACGATCTGCAGATATTTTTCATGGAGCTCCGGCGGGATGGTTCCGTCGATCATAGCGGTCAGATACCCTCGTATCGAAGTAAGAGGAGAGCGGAAATCATGAGAGACGTTTGCGATAAACTTTCTCTGGTTGTCCTCGGAACGGGCGATCTCACTTGCCATATACTTAAGGGTTCCCGCCAGATACCCCATTTCATCCCGTCCGTGGATCGAGGTTTCGTAATCCATGTTTCCGTTTGCATATTCCTCTGCCGCATGAGTGATCTTTCTTAGAGGATGGTAGACCACATAGGTGAATACGATCAGGATCAGAAGACTCAGGATCTGGATCATCAGTACGGTCAGATAGGAGATCTGCAGGATCCTGTCCCTGGAGGAATAGATCGAAGACATCGGCGTATGGATGACTACATAGCCGACGACCTGATAGTCGGCAGTGATCGGATAAAATACGCTCAGGGTGGGCTCACTGAAGGCTCCGTAAAAGTCGTCTGTCATATAGTAGGTGCCGGAAGAGGTGGGATCAAAATCCGGAAATTCCCGGCTGTTTTCACCGGTGTCTTCCCGGGAATCCATGATCTGCTTTCCTTTGCTGTCAATGATGCGGATCTCCGCACTGATGTAGGTGTCAAGTGCCTTAAGCTGTGTGAGGGCATCATCTCTTGCGGAACCGCTCTGGCGGATCTCGGATCCGTAGGACACAGCCACCAGCTGGGATTCACGGTAGAGACTGTCTGCCTGGGTGCGGGTCAG
Organism: uncultured Lachnospiraceae bacterium; assembly: GCA_902782575.1. Lineage (GTDB taxonomy): Bacteria > Bacillota > Clostridia > Lachnospirales > Lachnospiraceae > NK4A144. The sequence continues at coordinate 5,555 of CACZNS010000116.1, read as the reverse complement.
ATTGTCGAGGATCATCCGGTTGGTCACGGTAGAGACCAGCAGGAAGCTTAAAATGCCAAAAAGAAGATAGGCGAGCAGCAGTTTTAAGTAGAGTGTTTTGTGGAGTTTCATGTTTTTATTATACTGATGAACGGGGAGATTTGCCAATCATCTTATGAAGGAATTTTTCTGAGCCATTTTGTCTTTTCGATAAGTCTTAATATATATCAGGGTATACCCTGCTTTTAGTGTATACAAAAAAAGGTTATCACAGCAAAGGAGAACCAATCTATGAAGTCCAGAAAAAGAAGATGGAAAAGTATTGTAGCGATGATCATTCTGGTCACGCTGATGACTCAGACCAGCTATTCTGCGGTCATGGGGATCATGGACCGGAACTCGGTCTATGCCTATGCGAATGATGAGGTATCTGAGCTTCCGGACGAGGAAGAGATCGTCGATCTCACCGAAGAGGATCAGGAGGAAGAACGATCCGAAGATGGATCACCGGAAGAATCCGAAAAAGAGGAGGAGACGGACGACTTCGAGAGCGGAGCTATCGAAGAAGAGGAGAAGTCTCCTGTAAAGCTGCGGCTCCGGTTTGTAAACGATACCGGGGATACGCTTTCCGATGACAGGGATCTGGAAACGGAAGATGGTTCTGTTTATACCTTTGCTGATGAAGCCCCCGAGGTTGAGGGCTATACATATACCGAAACTACTGTTTGGATCGACGGAGAAGAGTATATTGCCGAGGCGATCCGCCGTGAAGGCAATGAATACAGCTATACGGATGACAAAGAGTCAGACAGCTGGTATCTGTTGAAGGATGACTCCGATTTTTCCGTTTACTATAAAGCAGAAGGAAACGATGAGACGGAAACGGTTTCCGAAGATGAGGCCGGAAACGAAGAGCCTGTTGCGGTCAATGTTACTTTCGACGTGGTTGATGGCGCAGGAGAGCTCATAAACGGAGGGATCGGGCTTCCGGAGTTTGAAGAGGTCCTTGATCTGACCGACGGGAGAGTATTGGCCGGAGATGTCAGGAAAACCGTGGATCTGGGCGGCGGTTACAGCTACGAGACAGATGAGTATGAATTTGCATCCGCTACGGTAGACGGGGCAACCGTAACATCCCTGAAGAAGAATACTCTGGAAGAAGGGACAGCTTACTATGTCTCTGACGGAGGCGATTACAGGATGCTGAAGGAGGACACGGTGATCGTCCTTCATTATGATGCACCGGAAATGAAAAAAAGCCGCTATACCTACAATGGAAACGGTGTAAACGTTACGGCTGAGCTTACCGCGGCCAATGCGGTGCCGGATGAAGCGGTATTCCGTGTGACCCCGGTCACAGGCGGAGATCTGTTTGATACATATATGGAGGCAATGGATGAAGCGGATCTGAGCAAGGAGCATACGGAGGACAATACGCTGCTCTTTGATATCGGCTTTTTTGTGAAGGACGCGGAGACAGGCGAGGAAGTGGAATACAGCCCTACGGAGGGCTCTGTATCCATCAGCCTTCGGTTCACGCAGAATCAGCTGACCCGAATCGGAGCCGGGAGCGCGGATGATGTAACGGTGATCCATCTGCCGCTTACGGAGCAGGCAAAAGAAGAAACCGCTACGACTCTGGATGCGACTGACATCACATCTAAGGATATCAATGCGGAGTCCGTGGATACCGAAGGCAGCGGGAGCAGACTGGAATTCAGTCTGGACGGGCTTTCCCTGATCGGCGTGACGGGTGTGGCTGAGGAAGGCAGCAAAGATGTGGATCTCGGAAAGATGCTGCGGGCAGTCATTGTCAACGACGAGGATGTGACCAAGGGTGGTTCCATTACCCTGCGTGACGGCGAGGAATATGATATCGGCTTTGTGTTTGAGGAAGGAGATAAAAATCATCAGTTTTCGCCTCAGATGTATTATAAGTTTCCGGACGGCGTGATCCCTCCGCTGGATGCGAACGGGAATGTACTGACCGACAAAAGGACATTCAGCACGACCCTTTCCGGAAAATACGGTAATCTGGATCTCACGGGGATGAAGGTTGAGGGTCATACCTGGCATGTGGAGCAGGGAAGCGACGGCTATTACATCATTGTCAATCTGAATACCCAGGATGAAAACTATGAATATATGAAGAATCTGTCGGATGTCGCCATGACACTCTGGCTGAAGACGACAAAGGACAGTGATACGAAGGAATGGCATTTCCTTGATTCGGACTATTATGAGGGAACCGTCAAATTTGAAGAGCCGAAAAGCGGTGTAACGGTCAGCAAGAAAAATGATCTGACAAATGATAACAATACCCTGCACTTTACGGTACAGGTGAATTCAGACGGAACCAATAAAGAGGTGAAGCTTTACGACAGGCTTACGGATGAGAGCAGAGTGCTTACTTACCGGCCAGAAACACTGAAGATCGTAAGCAGCACAAAGGGGACACTGGTGGAAAACGGATCTGTTGTGAATTCCGATGCCATCAGAGCGAGTGAAGACAGCAGCTATCTGTTTGTTTACTACCTGAAGCAGGATATGACAGACGGGGAAGTCCTGACGGTGGAGTATGACTGCAGCGTCAGTCTGCCGGAAAAGATCACATCCGATGCTACGGTAAAGAATAAATTTACGGCAGCCCCGAAGATCGATAACGGCAGCAGGGAATATGTAACAGCACGGTCCGAGCGTACATTCCAGACAAACTATAATCCTTCCCTGGAAAAGAGCGGTGACCGTTCGGACGACAGAAAGACGACAGACTATACCATCGTTTTGAACAAAGGCGGAGCCTATGACATCAGCGGCGAGACCGTTACGGATACCTTAAGCGGTTCCTTCAGTGACATTGCCTCCTATTCCGGTACGGGAATCATCCTGAACGGAACAGTGATCCCCTGGTCGCAGATCTTAAGTCCGGATAGAAAGAGCTGGTCCTATACGTTTCCGGATGATTTCGGAAAGAAAGAGGTGACCATTACCTATACCGTGGCTCTGGACCTGAGCAGGGCATCTGTGGGAGGGACTCTGAACAATGAGGTAAGATTCGCCGGAAAGTCCAAGTGGTGTACGAAGAACTATGACGGATATGAGGTGGATAAGACAGGTCAGTTCCGGGATGGTAAGTATCGGTACTATATCAGTTTTAAGGGGAACGGGCTCGTAGACAGCGCCGGTCAGACCGTTACGGACAGGCTTAGCGGAACAATGGCGGAATATGCGAGCTATTGTACGGACAAGCCGCTTGACATAGAGGTGGACGGAAAGACTGTCGGCACGATCCCCTGGTCTGACGTGACGATGGATGCTGATCAAAAGGGCTTTTCCTATACATTCCCGGCGGGCTACGGATCCGGCAAGGTGACACTGAAATACTGGGTTGCAGTAGATAATACATCTGTGCTGTCCCAGCAAAGTACTGAAGGTCTGGATAATACGGCAACCATTGGTCCGAAGGAAGACACGAAGCATTTGGATATTGAGATTCCGGAAGATAATCAGATCAAGCTGACCAAGACGCATGAATCCATTACAGACGGCAAGACGGTCACCTGGGATGTAAGCTTCAACGTGCCTGCATCGGGCTATGACAGCTGTGTGCTGACAGAGAACCTCCCGACCCAGTGGGGCAATAATCATCTGATTTCCGATGCCATGACCGGAGATATGACGGTTACAGGAAGCGATGGGAACGAAGTCTATTTCGAGGTCAGTTCATCGAAAACGAGTGAAGATCTTACGGCAGATAATAAGTATGTCCTGACGTTTTATCAGGATGCAGCACATACAAAGCCCGGTTTTGCACGGGGCAGTGCCAGAACCGTCACTCTCAGATTCTCGACAGAGCTGAATGAGGAATGGATGAAGCTGGTTGATTCCGCAAACTGGTATAAGGATCATCAGAACCAAGTCCAGCTTCTGATCAATGCAACGATCAGCTGCAGTGCTTCCGATACGGTTGATACGGATACAGAAATAAAAAAGGACAGTGCCAGGATCATAGCCAAGTCGGTGGACGGCGATCCCAGCATTGCTGTTGTTAACTACGGCAATATGGCCTATAAATATCCAATGTATCATTATTATGTGGATATTACCGGTGTAGGTGACGATAATGAGATCATTATCGAGGACAGATTTAATGAGGATCTTGTGCTGCTCACAACTCCGGAGCAGGCAGCGGGGACAGGGTATTCGACAGAATTTGTTAAGGATAATTATTACAACAAAAACGGGAATCAGTATCCCACATTCATGTATAATTCAGGGAATAGTTATTGGGCTGACCTGACGAACGATCCGAAGGCAGTGATAACGATCCTTGAAAACAGACCCGGCTATTTCAAGCTTAAGATCAGCGGGTTCAGTGAAGCTTATAAGGATATTTACCAGCTTTCCTATTTTACCATCCCGGCCAGCCAGACTTCTTTTATCAATATGGAGAAGAGTCTGGATTATTCGATTGATAATACGGTTACGTGGGCCGGAATGAGCGCTTCGGCTTCTACCCAGTATAAATCCAGACAGGAAGAAAATATCATTAGAAAGGAGGCGGTCAATCCGGCTCCCAGTAAAGAAAATGACTATACGGCAACCTTCAAGATAACGATAAACCAGAATCAATATACCTATCTGGACGGAACAGCTCGTCTGGATGTGTATGATAAGATGACAAATCTTCTTCTGGATAAGTCATCTGTCAGGATAGATTACATTACCCGGGAATACCCGGATCCGAACAATCTATATTGGTTCAATGACAAGTCAGCCGGAAGTGAAACAGGAGCCGATGCCGGTCTGGAGTGGGATTCCGAGAAGCAGGCATGGCATTTGAAGATTCAGGATGGAAAAATTGCCGTCATTACCTATAAAGCTCAGGTTGTCAGAAGTAATCTGTATGATCTTGAGGTTACATATTCCAATGAAGTCACCTTTGGCGGATATGCAAAGAAAACAGAAGGCAGTCAGAGGGTGGAAAAGACTTCGGACAGCTCCGGAAGTGCCACGACCGTCAAGGTGCTGAAGAAGGCCTCGGATGCATCCGGTGAGCTTCTCGGGGGCGCAGCGTTCCAGCTTTACGAGCTCTCTGCCGGAGGAGATCCATCCAATGTAAAGGACAGCTCAAACTGGAATGCGGTTACAGATTTAGATAATAATCCTGTCATTAAGGAAACAAACAGCAGCGGCGAAGCGGAATTCTTCGGAAAAGATGAAGATGACGGCTGGTCTCTTCGCGCGGATAAGTATTATGCGCTGAAGGAAGTCAGAGCACCGTTCGGGTTTATTACCGATGAGGATTTCCATCCGTTCATCGTGCAGAAATCCACTCTGGATCCTCAATCGGATACTATTACCGTGCTTCCGTTTAACGCCGACGGTGCTCTTCCGATCAAGAACGTCAGAGCGCCGTATACGAGCATTTCACTGAAGAAGGTCATAAGCGGCACGGAAACCGGACTGGAAGGTGCGGTCTTTACTCTGGTGCCTGATTATATCAGCTATACGGAGGAGCAGGAGGTGACGTCCGATGAAAACGGAAACGTGACCTTTGAAAAGGTATATCCGGG
>CACZNS010000115.1 GCA_902782575.1 uncultured Lachnospiraceae bacterium | reverse complement strand
CTCGATCACCCTCGGGCCCTCGTGGACCATCGTCAGCATCAGCGCCTCGATCATCCGGTCGGTGACCTCCACCTCCTCCGTGGTAGTGAAATAACGCTCAAACAGATGGGCCATGATATCCGTGATCCCGCAGGCCGTCTGATAAGCGGGGAGCGTCTCCGTCAGCGCCGGATTCAGGATGGAGAAGGTGGGACGGAATCCCTCGCCGGTGGCGCCTCGCTTGAAATTGCCTTCCTCCTTTGTGATCACGGAATCCGGGGAGCCCTCGCTTCCGGCGGCGGCAATGGTCAGCACCGTGCCGATGGGCAGCGCCTTCTCCACAGGCTTTCCCTGATAGAAATCCCAGAAGTCTCCGTCGTAGACCGTGCCCGCCGCAATGGCCTTCGCGGAATCGATCACGGAGCCTCCTCCCACCGCCAGCACGAAATCAACCTTTTCCTTTCTGGCAAGGTCGATCCCTTCATAGACAAGACCGCTCCTGGGATTCGGCTTCACACCGCCGAGCTCCGTATAGCTTATGCCCTCTTCCTCCAGAGACTTCTTTACGCGGTCGAGCAGTCCGGACTTCACCACACTGCCTCCGCCGTAGTGGATCAGTACTTTGCTTCCGCCGAAGCGCTTCACGTACTTTCCGGTATTGTTCTCCTCATCCTTTCCGAACACAAAATAGGTCGGCGCGTAAAACGTAAAATTTTCCATATCTTTCCCCTTCTATATAATGAAACTACAACGGGTTACCTGCCTTCAGTCATCCGGAATGTTTTCCGGATCATTTCCGCTCTTCTCCTCCGAAAGCGTCTCCACCTTTTCCCGGTAGAGCTTCCGGAAAAAGAACGTGGAGATGATAAGGGACATGCCCTCCGCGACGAGAAACGCCCACCACACATTCCTGACCTCCCCCGTCTGTGCCAGAAGCCATGCAGCCGGGATCAGGGCGACGATCTGGCGCGCAATGGAAACGATCAGGGAATAGATGCTCTCCGAAAAGGCCTGGAAGATGGATCCCATGACGATGCAGACCGCGGCCACCGGAAAATGGATCGAGATGATCCTCAAAGCCGGGATCCCCAGCTTAAGCATATCCTCCGACGCGTTAAAGAAGGAAAGCAGCGTCCCCGGGATCAGATTCATGACGATGGTGCCTGCTCCCATGATGCAGACCGCAAGCAATACGGCAAACTTCAATGCCCCCTCCACCCGCTCCTTCTTCCGGGCGCCGTAATTGTAGGCAAGCACCGGGATCAGGCCGTTGTTCAGTCCGAAGACCGGCATGAAGAAGAAGCTCTGAAGCTTGAAATAAACGCCGAATACCGCCGTGGCCGTATTGGAAAAGGCGATCAGGATCTTATTCATGGCATAAGTCATGATGGAACCGATGGAGATCATCAGGATCGAGGGAACACCCACCGCATAGATCCTTTTGACGATGGACGCCTCCGGATGCAGGATATTCTGCATCGAAAAACGGATCTCCCTGTTCTTTTTCAGATTCAGCACAAGCCCGATGCAGGCTGCGATGCACTGCCCCGTGACCGTGGCATAGGCCGCTCCTCTCATCCCCAGAGCCGGGAAGCCAAGCAGTCCGAAGATCATGATGGGATCCAGGATGATGTTGATGACAGCCCCCGTCACCTGAGAGATCATGCTGAATACGGTCAGTCCCGTGGACTGCAGGAGCCGCTCAAACATCATCTGAAAATAAAGTCCGTAGGAAAAAACACAGACGATCCCCAGATACTCCTCGCCGTAGACAAGGATCTCCGGATCCTGTGTCTGGCTTCCGATGAACCAGCGGGAAGCCAGAAATCCGATCCCCATAAAAACGACCGCGCTTAAGAAGGTGAGAAGGATCCCGGTATTGGCCGCGGCATCCGACTCCTTAAACTTCTTTTGCCCGAGAGCCTTGGAAAGCAGGGCGTTCACGCCCACTCCGGTACCGGCTCCGATGGAAAACATCAGATTCTGCATCGGGAAGGCAAGGGTCACGGCCGTTAAGGCATCCTCGGAAAGCCTTGCCACAAAAATACTGTCCACCACATTATAGAGGGCCTGCACCAGCATGGATACCATCATCGGCAGTGACATACTGATAATGAGCCTCTTTACGGGCATGACGCCCATCTTGTTTTCCTTTACCGCCTCCATGAGATCGTCGTAAACTCCTTATATTCTCCGCCGGGCCCGCCCGCTTTTTCCGGCTTTTCCGTCAGGATTTTCCGGCCCGTTTTCCAGGCTTTTCCGGTTTTTCCGCCCGGCTTTTCCGCCCCCGCAGGGCTCTTCGCTCAGCCGTCCCTCATCCCTCCTGGGACAGCACCTCCGTTATGGTCTCCATCATCTTCGGCACGTCCACAGGCTTTGCGATATGCCCGTCCATACCGGCGGCTTTCGCCGCCTTCACATCCTCCTCAAAGGCATTGGCCGTCATGGCGACCACCGGGATCTTCGCCTTCTCGGGATCCTCCAGCAGACGGATCGCTTCGGTGGCCTTATAGCCGTCCATCACCGGCATCCTGATATCCATGAGGATCAGATCGTAATATCCCTTTTCGGAGGCAGTCACCTTATCCACCGCCTCCCTGCCGTTCTCGGCTTCCTCAAGGACAAATCCGCGGCTCCTCAGGATCTCCTTTGTGATCTCCCGGTTGATGGCGTTATCATCCACCAGCAGGACTCTCCTGCCGCAGAAATCACAGTCGGGCCTTCCGGCCGCCTCCTCCGCGGCTCTGTCCTCATCCGTCTCATCCAACAGCTGCAGGCTCACCCGCACGGTAAACTCCGTGCCCTTTCCCGGAGAGGTCATCACCTCTATGCTCCCGCCCATCATCGTGAGCAGATTCCGGCTCACCGCCATGCCCAGGCCGCTTCCCTGCATGCCGCTGGTAGCGGAGATACTCTCTTCCTCATAGGCATCAAAGAGCTTTTCCGCAAATTCCTGCGTCATGCCGATACCGGTATCCTTTACAATGAGTACATAGTTCCCGTGGTTCCGGCTTCCCTCCTTCGGAGGCTCCTGCGTAAGCGTCACCGATACGCTTCCGCCCTCCGGCGTATACTTGACCGCATTGCTCAAAAGATTGAGCAGGACCCGGGTGAACCTTGCCTTGTCCACATAGACCATCCTGTCAGCCACGCCGGAGGTATCCACGGTGTAGCGCAGACGCTTCTCCTCCGCGGCATCCTCAAACTCCTCACAGGCCTCGTTCACCAGATCGGTCAGGCTGTGCACCGCTTCGTTCAGGCGGGTCTCCCCGCTGTCGATCCGGCTGATCTCAAGGATATCGCTTATGATCGAAAGCAGATGCTCGCTGGATTCATAGATCTTTTCCAGATATCCCCTGACCTTTTTCCGGTCATCCCCGCTCTGTATCGCAAGATCCGAAAAGCCCATGATCGCATTCATCGGAGTCCTGATATCATGCGCCATATTGGAAATGAAGCGGTTTCCCGAGCGGTTCTTCTCCATCAGCCTCTGCTTCTCCGCCTCAAGCCGCGCCTCTCTTTTCCTCACCTGACGGTAGATCAGGGCCGCCGCGGCAAGTCCGTAAAGGATCACGAAGAGAAGCAGGTAAAACGCATCCTTCCTGCCCCGGTACACATCCGTAAAGATCCTGACCAGGCGGATCAGGGCAAAGAGGATCGAAAGGATCAGCCCCAGAAAGCCCGTAAGCCTGATCTTTGTGTTTTTCTCCTCCCGCGCCGTTTTCAGGGCGGCTGCCGAGGTATAGGCAAAGCCCACGGAGGCTCCGAGAGCCGAGATCTCGATAAAGCGAAGGGGCGCGTGCATGGCGGGGATCAGCGAAGCGGCACAGACAGCCGCGATAAAAAGGACCGAATGCTTCAGGCTCTCAAACCATCCCGGCAGGATCCCTTCCGAGGCCATGGCCATCAAAAGACGGCTCTCCGAGAAATAAAAGGCCGTAACTCCCGAGAGCACCCCCGCAGCCACTGCGGTCAGCACCAGGATATGACCTGCTTCTCCCAGCAGATTTCCCGCGGATTCAAACAGCACCTCCTCCGGCTCGGACATCTGCCCGATATAGTCCACCCAGCCTTCAAAGCCCTCCGGAACGACCGAGGCGGCGATCACCGTCATGATGATATAGACCACGCCTCCCATGGCGATCGCAACGGACATGACCCGGAACGCGTGCCGGATGGGAAATCTGACTTCATCCACGGTATGGGACATCGTATCGATCCCCATAAAAATCCAGGGCGTGATGGTAAGGATCTTAAGGATCTGGAAAGCCGGCATCCCCCCCGGAGCGAACTCCGGAAGAAAGCTTCCCGACATGATCACCGGATCAAACGCCGCTTTCCCGAATATGATCCAGACGCATACCGTAAGGATCAGGACCAGCGCCGTCTGTGTCCTTCCCGCCG
>CACZNS010000114.1 GCA_902782575.1 uncultured Lachnospiraceae bacterium | reverse complement strand
GCCTCTAACCAGTGTGTTCAGTCCGTCGATCGCAGATACACCTGTCTGAATAAACTCCTGCGGATAGCTTCTGGCCGCCGGATTCATCGGCAGACCATTGATATCCCTTCTCTCATCCGGAAGGATCTCGGGACCGTTATCGATCGGCCGTCCCAGACCGTCAAAGACCCTGGAAAGCATATCCTCCGATACGCCAAGCTCCATGCTCCTCCCGAGGAAACGAACCTTGGAGCTTTCCAGATTCAGACCTGTAGAATTTTCAAATAACTGTACCAGCGCATTTCCGCCGTTAATCTCCAGAACTTTGCAGCGCCGTTTCTCGCCGTTTGCCAGCTCGATCTCACCAAGCTCATCATAGGAAACGTTTTCCACGTCCCGAACGAGCATCAGAGGACCTGCGACCTCCTGTATCGTTCTATACTCTTTTGGCATTAGAAGTCCTCCTTCTCAGCAATGATCTGCTGTATTTCTTTATTCAGCTCTTCATTAATGCGTTTATATGCTTCGTCGAGCTTATCTTCCGCCGTATACTTGAAACGACCGATATCCTCACGGACAGGCATGGCGATCAGCTTTTCGATGGAAGCACCTTTCTCCAACGCATCTCCCGCCTGTTCATAGAACTTCAGAACCAGCTGCATCATTAAATGCTGCTTATTCAGAGATGTATATGTATCCACCTCGTGGAATGCATCCTGATGCAGGAAATCCTCACGGATAGACCGTGCCGCTTCCATTTTCAGACGGTCCGGAGCGGAAAGCGCATCCATACCGACAAGCTGTACCATTTCCTCCAGTACGGATTCATCCTGAAGCAGATTCATCAGCTGCTGTCTGAGAGCCATCCAATCGCCGCCCTCTACAGCCGCATCAAACCATCCGCCGATCGTATCCAGATAATTTGAATAACTTGTGAGCCAGTTAATAGCCGGGAAGTGTCTCTTATATGCCAGCGCAGAATCCAGACTCCAGAATACCTTTACGATTCGAAGAGTTGCCTGCGTTACCGGCTCGGAAATATCACCTCCTGCAGGTGAAACCGCACCGATAACCGAAAGAGCTCCCTCTCTACCGTCGGAACCCAACGCCTGCACGCGGCCGGCTCTTTCATAAAACTGTGCCAGACGAGAACCAAGATAAGCAGGATAGCCTTCCTCACCGGGCATCTCTTCCAGACGACCTGACATCTCACGCAGAGCCTCAGCCCACCGGGATGTCGAATCTGCCATCAGAGCTACTGAATACCCCATGTCACGGAAATATTCAGCAATCGTGATACCCGTATATATGGAAGCTTCACGGGCCGCCACCGGCATATCCGATGTGTTGGCGATCAAAACCGTTCGCTCCATCAATGAGAATCCCGATTTCGGATCCTTCAGCTCGGGGAATTCGTTCAAAACATCCGTCATCTCGTTTCCACGCTCGCCACAGCCGATATAAACGACAATATCCGCCTCGGCCCATTTTGCGAGCTGATGCTGAACGACTGTCTTTCCGGAACCGAAGGGACCGGGAACTGCTGCCGTACCACCCTTTGCGATCGGGAAGAACGTATCGATAACACGCTGACCAGTAACAAGCGGCTTGTCCGGTGACAGCTTTTGCTTATACGGACGGCCTCTACGAACCGGCCACCGCTGCATCAGTGTCAGATCTTTCCTGCTGCCGTTCTCTGTTTTGATCGTTGCAACAGTCTGTGTGATATTATAATCACCCTCCGCTATGGACTCCAGCGTGCCTTTGATCCCTACCGGAACCATGATCTTCTGTGTGACGATCTGGGATTCCTTTACCGTACCTATGACATCGCCTTCTTCAACAGAAGCGCCTGCCTGCACAGACGGAACAAAATGCCATTTCTTATCTCTGTCCAGAGAAGGAACTTCTATTCCTCTTTTCAGAAGATTTCCGCCGGTCACTTCCATGATCTTTTCCAGAGGACGCTGGATACCGTCATAGATACTTCCGATCAGACCGGGTCCGAGCTCCACACTCATCGGAACGCCCGTTGATTCCACAGGTGCTCCGGGACCGAGACCGGATGTCTCTTCATAAACCTGGATTGAAGCCTGATCCTCATGGATCTCAATGATCTCGCCGATCAGTCTCTGCTCACTGACACGAACCACGTCGAACATATTGGCGTCTTTCATGCCTTCCGCTATGACCAGAGGCCCGGCTACCTTCTTGATTGTGCCTTTGCTATTCATTTCCACCTCCAAATAATATATCCGAACCAACTGCCTGTTCGACTGATTTCTTGACCCGGTTTACTCCTTCCCCTGTATTTCCGGAAACACCGGGAAGAAGAATGATCGCAGGCAGCTTTTGCTCCCGGTAATGATCGATCTCCGTTTTTAACCCGGCTGCAAGAGCTTCCGTGATATAGATCACGGCATAATCACTTTCGGCCATCTGACGAAGCTGTCTGCCGGCCTCCTCCGGACTGTCAAAAGGAAAAGTATCCAGTCCGAGTGTGGCAAAACCATAAATACTGTCCGGCTCGCCCATGACTGCAATCTTATACATACATTTCCCTTACCCTTTCTCGGATGGACTGTTCCGGAAGATCATTGATCTTTCCGGATAATACGATCCGGACCGTTTTAATCTCGTTTTCGCGTGCGATGACATACGCGGCCAGAGGGCCTATCGTATAAGGATGATGGATCTCGGGCCTGATGTTTCGAATGATCAGATTATCACACCAGCGCTCAAATGCAGACGGAGAAGCTTTCAGTTCGGATACGGCATCTGCATATCTTGTCATAGAAAGATAATCGCAGATCGCATCAAACCCATCGGCCGAAGCTCGTGCGAGCCGTTTGATATCAAGAGTATCACATGCCGCCAGCGCCTGTTCCAGGAACTTTTGATCTTTTCCCGTACGGGAAGCCCTGACTGCGATCTTGATATCAGCCGAAGCCACCGTCAGCTCGCCATACAAAGCAAGAATATCACTACCGCTGCTCTTTCCGGCCTTATGGATCGCCTCTAGTGCAGCTTTGTCGATTATGATATCACAAAGCTGACCGTCGTGAGTTGTCAATAAGATGTCCAGCGCTTCTGCAGTTACATCCCGCATCTCTTCCGGAAGACCGGAAAAATCACGATTGGCCACTGCTTTCTTCATCAGGGCTGCATCTATTGTTCCTTCGTCGGAATAAATGTCTTTGTGAATGTCACTTGTAAGCGCCTCTTTCACAGCCGCTTTTAAGTTGTGATAATCATTACTGAGTCTCAGTACATGAAAGACCGAAAGATCGTCTACCAACTCGTCCATCAGATCCCAGGTCTTCTTTTTCTCGGCCTGCAGCATCTTCTCCACTCTGTCTGATTCGGAGGAAGCGGCCTCTCCCACATCCCAGCCTTTATCCTGAAGCATTCTCAAGCCCTCGGATACGCTTTTTACCCCGAGAAGCTGCTCCAGAAAAGTGGATGACAGCAGAGAAAGCTCCTTGCTGCGTATTCTCGCAACCGCATAATAGTATTGTTTATCAGACATTTTTACACTCCTGCCATACCGCGTTGTTCATTTGCGGTATGGATATCAATATAAATTTTGATTCGTTCTGCGGTGCATTAGTTAAAGAGGATCGCCTGGATCTTATCCGCCATTGTTTCACGCTCTGCATCGATCAATGCACGGAATGTACAGTTTTCCTCGATTCCGCCATAGGAAAGTACGAATCCTCCGCCAAGCTCTCTGGTTTCTTCGGAAACAGCAAGTCTGCCGCTTTTCAGCTGTGCATTCAGACGCATTTCAAAATCATCCGGCACTTTCCTGCTGTCCGCCGCAGAGAAAATGATCTTGCCGTCCTGCGGCAGGGCGTTTTTGATGGCGATCCTGATGATCATATTGAAATATTCTTCTTCCGGCAGCGCCTGCAGTCTCTCTTCGGCTTTATCGAATACCTCAGCGATAATACGCTGCTTTTCCGCGAGTATCGCTTTTCTTTTATAAAGCTGTGCAGCGGATTCCGCACGACTGATGGTATCCTCCGCCTGCTGCGTACCATGAGCTTCGATAGATCTGCACTCCTCTATCACCTCTGCCCTG
>CACZNS010000113.1 GCA_902782575.1 uncultured Lachnospiraceae bacterium | reverse complement strand
GAATACAGAGGATCGCTCCGGAGGAAATTGAAAAAGAGAGCTTCAGGATCATCGCGAGAGAACTGGGGCAACGGGGCATTTCCGTGCCCGAAGAGCTTCGCCCTGTGATTTTCCGTGTGATCCATGCCACTGCCGATCTTGAATATGCCGAGACCCTTGTCTTTTCGGAAAACGTGATCCAAAAAGCGAAGGAGCTGATAAAAAGAGGAATCTGCATCGTAACCGATACAAATATGACGCTTTCCGGAATTAACCGGAAAGCATTGAACCGTTTTTCCGTGGAAACGGTCTGCTTCATGGCAGATGAGGATGTGGCAAAGGAGGCGAAAGAACGGGGTATCACCAGAGCCTCCGTGAGCATGGAGCGGGCAGCGGCTCTTTCAAAACCTGTGATCATCGCGGCTGGAAATGCGCCGACTGCATTGATAACGCTTTACGAGGAGATGGAAAAGGGCTTCCGGCCGGAGCTTATCATCGGTGTACCGGTCGGTTTTGTAAATGTGATCCCGGCCAAGGAGCTGATCTTGAAAAGCAGGGTTCCCTATATCGTAAACCGCGGCAGAAAGGGAGGAAGTACGGTTGCTGCGGCGATCGTAAACGCTTTGCTCTATGAGGCTGACCCGGACAGGGGAGAAATGCGGTGAAAGATCAGATCGATGAAAGAACCGGCAAAGGACTCCGGCCGGGCTATACCACCGGCAGCTGTGCGGCAGCAGCCGCAAAGGCTGCGGTATGGATGCTGATCCATGAAAAAGATCTCGGACAGGTAAAGCTTGTGACACCGAATGGGACTCCACTTATTCTGGAGGTGGAGGAGGCCGCCCGGGAGAAAAAAAAGGTTCGTTGTGCGATCCGTAAGGATTCCGGAGATGATCCGGATATCACGGACGGAATCCTGGTTTTTGCGGAAGCAGCCTTGACTGCGGAACCGGGAGTGAGGATCGCCGGCGGGGAGGGGATCGGGAGAGTGACCAGGCCCGGTCTGGATCAGCCGGTCGGAGAGACAGCGATCAACAGTGTACCCCGCAGGATGATCCGGGAAGCCGTGGAGGAGGTCGCGGGAAAGGAAGCGGCTTTTCATATTACGATCAGTATTCCCGGAGGACGTGAGCTTGCGGAAAAGACATTTAATCCGAAGCTTGGGATCGAAGGCGGTCTTTCGATCCTCGGCACGAGCGGGATCGTGGAGCCCATGAGCGACAACGCAGTATTGCAGACGATCCGATCACAGATCCGCATGCATCGCGCGGAGGGAGATGAGTTCCTCTATGTGGTCCCGGGCAATTACGGGAAAGATTTTCTGAAGAGGACTTACGGTTTCGATCCGGATAATGCCGTAGCATGCTCAAACTTCGCGGCGGATACGATGCGGATGGCTGCGGAAGAGGGCTTTGCACGTGTTTTTTTTGCAGGGCATGCGGGAAAGCTGATCAAGATCGCTGGCGGGATCGAAAATACGCATTCCCGGTACGGAGATCACCGGATGGAGATCACACTCCGGCTGATCCGGGAAAAATACGGAGAAGCGGCGGCCAGGAGCATGAGGGAGCCGGTCGCCTCCTGTGTGGCAATGGATGAAGCAGTACGGATTTTAAAAGAAAGAGATATGGATCGGAAGGTTTTTGATCTGGCTGCAGAACGGATCCGGGAGCATATTTTACAATGGTCGGACGGGAGACTTAAGGCACAGGTTGCTGTTTTTTCGAATGTTTACGGGATTTTGGGAGAGGCGGGCAGATGATACATTTTGTAGGTGCCGGGCCCGGTGCGGCGGATCTCATCACCGTCCGGGGAGCAGAGCTTTTGAAACAGGCGGACCTGATCATTTATGCGGGATCCCTGGTAAATCCTGATCTGCTCGCATATGCAAAATCAGGCTGCGAAATCCAGGACAGTGCGAAAATGACACTGGAAGAAGTGGTAACACGGATGAAGGATGCGGAGCATAAGGGATCGGCCGTTGTGCGTCTTCATACCGGTGATCCTTCTATATACGGGGCTGTCCGGGAGCAGATGGATGCACTGGAGGAAGCCGGGATAGATTATGATGTAACACCGGGAGTCAGCTCCTTTTCCGGCGCGGCTGCAAGCCTCGGTATGGAATATACTCTGCCGGGACTTTCCCAAAGCCTGATCCTGACAAGGGTCAGCGGAAGGACTTCGGTACCGGATAAGGAGGAGATAGAGAGCTTTGCTTCTCATCAGGCTTCAATGGCGCTTTTTTTATCGGCAGGACAGACGGAGACCCTGCAGAAGAAGCTTCTGAAAGGAGGATACCGGAAGGATACTCCGGCGGTGATCGTATATAAAGCGACCTGGCCGGAGGAGAAGATCCTTCCCTGTACGGTGGGTACCCTTGCGGAAACGGCGCGTGAAAACGGGATCCGCAAAACAGCCCTGATCCTTGTCGGTGATACGGTCGGACATCATAAGAAAGGGATCGGAGGGGACCGGCGTCAGAAAGCATATAAAGAATCCAGGCTGTATGCTCCGGACTTTTCAACAGGGTTCAGGGAGGCTTCGCAGAATGCCGGGGTTCACTTGATCAGCTTTACCGATAAGGGGGAAAGGCTGGCTGCCCGGCTGGAGGAAGGTTTATCACAAAAAGGATTTGATTCGGATCTCTCTTCGGGCCGGGAGATCCCGCTTTTCGAGTGGGTCACCGCGCATTTTAAGAAAGGTCATATCCTGATCTTTATCGGAGCCGCCGGGATTGCGGTCCGGGCTGTCGCACCGTTTGTAAAGGATAAACGTGAGGATCCGGGGGTGATCGTGATCGATGAAGCCGGCAGATTTGCCGTTCCGATCCTTTCGGGGCATATCGGAAAGGCAAATGAATTCGCAAAGGAGGCGGCACAGATAACGGGAGGCACGGCTGTGCTTACCACTGCTACCGATGTAAACGGTCTGTTCGCCGTGGACGCTTTTGCGGAACAAAACGGTCTTACCATCCCGGATATGAAGGAAGCGAAGGAATTTTCCGCAAAGATCCTTTCCGAAGACGGGGTATCGCTTCTGATCACGCCCAGAGAGGCAGACAGGTTTCATCTGATCCCCAAATGCCTGATCCTGGGAGTCGGATGCCGAAGGGGGAAGAAGAAGGAGGAATTGGCAGATTTCCTTGAGAGAAAACTGTCGGAGAAAGGATTGTCCCGTTATGCCGTTGCTGCCATCGCATCAGCGGAGCTGAAGAAGGACGAGGAAGGACTGATCGCCTGCGCAAAGGAATGGGATGTTCCGTTTCTGACTTTTCCGGTGGATGAACTGAAGCAGGTAAGGGGAGAATTTACGGATTCGGATTTTGTAGAGGAGACGACAGGAGTCGGAAATATCTGCGAGCGGGCAGTCGCCGCAGCGGGCGCATCCCGCCTGGTCCTGAAAAAGGTGTCTGAAAACGGTATGACTCTGGCGGTCGGTTTAAAAGAGGTAGAGCTATATGTCAGGTAAGCTGTATGCAGTCGGGATCGGTCCCGGAAAGGTGAGCGGTATGACGGGAGAAGCCGGAGAGGCCCTGGATCGAAGCAGCTGCATCGTCGGTTATACTTTGTATGTGGATCTGATCCGGGAAGCATTCGGAGAACGGGAATATATCGCCACAGGCATGATGAAGGAGGAGGAGCGGTGCCGGATCGCTCTGAAACGGGCTTTCGAAGGGGAGACTGTGTCTGTGATCTGCAGCGGGGACCCGGGGGTCTACGGTATGGCAGGCCTGATCTTTTCGCTTCTGCCGGAATATGAAGGTGTGACTGTAAAGGTGATCCCGGGTGTGACTGCCGCGACAAGCGGAGCAGCACTTCTGGGTGCCCCCATCGGACACGATTTTGCGGTCATCAGCCTGAGTGACCGCCTGACCCCTTGGGAAATCATCGAAAAGAGGCTGCGAAACGCGGCAGGGGCGGATTTCTGCATTGCAATATACAATCCGGTGAGCCACTCCAGACCGGAGCATCTCACAAAAGCCTGTGTGATCCTTTCGGAAATATTGCCGGGCGACAGGCTATGCGGCATCGCAAGGAACATTGGAAGAAAAAATGAAACGGCGGAGCTCTGTACGCTGAAAGAACTCCCTGCCCGGCAGGCAGATATGATCACCACGGTTTTTATCGGAAACAGTGAAACAAAGGAAAGCGGCGGGCGGATGATAACACCGAGGATCATCAGATGATCCTGATCTTTTCCGGAACAACAGAAGGAAGGATGCTTTCGGAAAGGCTTTCAAGGCAGGGGATTCCCTGTACGGTCTGCGTAGCCACCGATTACGGCAGTGCCGTCATGCACAGACATGAAAATGTGAAAATTCTTACGGGCAGGCTGAACCGGGCGGAAATGCTAAAGCTGATGAAGGGGGAAGGATTTGACTGTGTTGTGGATGCGACCCATCCGTTTGCCGCGAAGGTCTCTGAAGAGATCAAAGCTGCCTGTGGATCTGCGGATCTGCCGTACCTGAGACTGAAACGGGAGACAGGGACAGAGGTGGCAGGGACACCTGCCATGCACTTTACGGATTCCATGAGAGAGGCCGCGGAATATCTTTCGGAGCAGACAAAGGGGTATATCCTTGTAACGACGGGAAGCAAGGATCTTGCGGTCCTTACGGAGCATTTCAGGGACAGAAGCAGACTGTTTGTACGTGTGCTCCCGATGCAGGAAAGTCTTTCGGTCTGTGAAAAATGCGGCATTGAGCCGGGGCATATCATTGCCATGCAGGGACCGTTCAGCGAGGAAGCGAATATAGCATTCCTCAGGCAGACCGGAGCAAAAACGCTCCTGACGAAAGAAACCGGGGCTGCGGGGGGATATGCGGAAAAGCTTTCCGCGGCCTTTGCCTGTAAAGCAGAGGCAGTGATCATCCGGAATCCGGAAAACGGGAGACCGGAAAAAGAAGCTGGAGAGAATTATTCATATACCGGGATCCTGCGGCGGATCAAAGAGATCACGGGAAAGGAGACAGGGGAAAAAAGAGAGATTTTTCTCTGCGGACTGGGTCCCGGCGGGGAGGCATGGGCACTGAAGTCTTTCCGTGAGATTTCAGAGGAAGCGGAGGTGGTATTCGGGGCAAAAGGTGTGCTGGAGACGGCCAGAAGCTTTCTCAGGATCCGGGAAACGCTCTGTATACCGGAGTATCGGCCGGAAAAGATCCTGTCCTACCTGAAGGAGCATTCCCGGATACGGAAAGCGGCAGTTCTGTTTTCCGGAGATACCGGGTTTTACAGCGGGGCTTCGGCAGTCAGGGAAGAGCTTGAAAGGGACGGAGGCTTTCTGATTGAGACCGTTCCCGGTGTTTCCAGTGTTTCCTGTCTGTCCGCAAAGCTCGGGATACCCTGGGAGGACTGGAAGCTCTGCAGCATGCATGGAAGGAAACTCGATTATCTGAAGGAAATCCGTGAAAATGAAAAAGTATTTCTTCTTCTTTCTTCTGTCGATGAGGTAAGGCGGGTCGGAGAAGAACTGAAAAGAGCCTTTCGGGAAAAAAGACTCAGGAAGATGCGCATCTTTTTCGGCTATGAGCTTTCAAGAGAAACAGAGCGGTTCGGTGAGACTGATGCGGATGAGCTTACCGGATTTACCGAACCGGGTTTATATGTACTTCTTTTTATCAGGGAAGGCGGACTACGGTCTGAACAGCCTGGATCAAAGCGGTCAGGCAGCGAGGTTTTTATTCCCCGGCTGATGATCTCCGCGCCGGGAAGCGGAAGCGGAAAAACGATCCTGACCACCGGGCTGCTGAAGCTGATCGAAAGAAGCGGAAGATCCGCAGCAGCTTTTAAATGCGGACCGGATTATATCGATCCCATGTTTCACAGGGAAGTGCTGGAGGTTCCGTCAGTCAATCTGGATACCTGGTTTTCTGATGAGCTGCAGATAAAAAAGCTGTTTCTTTCTCACACAGATCATAAGGATCTGGCAGTGATCGAGGGAGCCATGGGCTATACGGACGGTCTGGGGGGAACAGAGCTTCAGGCTTCATCTGCGGATCTGGCAGAGAAGCTGGATGTGCCGGTGATCTTTTGCATCAATGCAAAGGGTATGAGCCGGTCAATTGTGCCTTTGATCAAAGGATATCTGGACTATGACGGGGGAAGGCGCATCCGGGGCGTGATCTTAAACCGGGTTTCCGGATCCGCGTATAAGATCTTAAGATCCGATATCGAGAGGGAGCTTCCGGTCAGGGTACTGGGATATATTCCGGAAAATGAAGCATTTCATCTGGAAAGCAGATATCTGGGACTGATACAGGCTCAGGAGATCCGGGATATAAAAAGGCAGATCGAAAAGATCGCGGATCTCCTTTCCGAAACTCTGGAGACGGACCAGATCATAAAGATCGCGGAAGAGGCAGAGCCGCTTTATGCGGAGGATAAAGAGAAGATTCCGGTCAGAGATCCGGAGCCGGTCCGGATCGGTGTGGCAAGTGATGAAGCATTTTCTTTTGTATATGAAGATAATCTGGACATTTTAAGGGAAGAGGGGGCAGAGATCATTCCCTTTTCTCCGCTTCACGATCCTTTTGTGCCTGAGGCGGACGGGCTGATCTTTATAGGAGGATTTCCGGAGCTTTATGCGAAGGAACTTTCTGAAAATGAAAGCATGAAGGAATCCGTCAGGCAGGCCGCAAAGCGGAATATGCCGATCCTTGCGGAATGCGGAGGCTTTATGTATCTTTTGAAAGAGCTTCAGACGGAGGAAGGGGTCGCCTATCCCATGACGGGTATTTTAACCGGACGGGCTTTTCACGCAGGCAGGCTCACACGCTTCGGATATGCGGAATACAGAGAAAACGGACCGGCGGAATGGATCCCTGATGGAGGAAAGATCCGCGGGCACGAGTTTCATTATTATGAAAGCAGCGAAAACGGCGAAGCGTTTTCGGCGGTTAAGCCGGTCAGCAGGAAACGCTGGAGCTGTATGCGACGGGAAGGAAATATCCTGGCAGGTTTTCCGCATTTGTATTACAGATCCGAGCCGTCTTTTGCGGAAGGTTTCTTAAACAGGTGCAGGAAATGGAAAACGGAACAGTCAGCAGTGCAAATATGAGATCGAGAACGATACCGGTCTTTGTCCTGCTTGCCGCAGGAGTGATCCTGTCATTTCTGCTGAGTCTGGCGCTCGGCAGTGTGAAGATACCCGTAAGCGAGGTATGCCGGATCCTGGCGGGACAGGCAGGAGAGACGAATGAAGCGAACATTATCCTCCAGATCAGGCTTCCGCGAGCCCTGATGGCTGCCATACTCGGCGGAGCTCTGGCACTTTCCGGCTTTATGCTTCAGACCTTTTTTGCTAATCCGATCGCAGGGCCATATGTGCTTGGGATCTCATCCGGAGCAAAAATGATGGTCGCTCTGGTATTGGTCATTTTTGTGAACAAAGCTGGACAGATATCATCCTGGCTTATGATCCTTGCGGCATTTTCCGGAGCCATGGCTGCTACCGGACTGATACTCCTTGCGGGGGCAAAGGTACGGAGCATGACGGCGCTTTTAGTGGCAGGCATCATGATCGGATACATCTTTTCAGCTGTAACGGAGTTTCTGATCACATTTGCAAGTGATCAGGATATTGTCAATCTGCACGGCTGGTCGCAGGGGAGCTTTTCGGGAATGAGCTGGGACGGAGTGCGGGCTGCAGCCCTGACTGTGGGGATCGCTGCCGTCTGTGCCTTTTTTTTGTCGAAGCCGATGCATGCCTATCTTCTGGGAGAAAATTATGCTGCAAGCATGGGCGTAAATATCCGCAGCTTCCGTGTGGCCCTGATCCTGATCTCCAGTATCCTGTCTGCCTGCGTGACTGCATTTGCGGGACCTATTTCCTTTGTCGGCATCGCTGTTCCGTATCTGGCAAGGAGAAGCTTGAGGACAGGCAGACCGATCCTGATCATTCCGGCTTCGTTTTTAAGCGGAGCTCTGGTGTGCCAGCTCTGTGATGTGATCGCACGGACGATCTTCGCTCCCACAGAGGTCAACCTGAGTACGGTAACGGCAGTCTTCGGTGCTCCTGTTGTGATCTGCATGCTGATCGGAAGGAGATCCGGGACATGAATGTAACATTAAAAAATCTGTCTGTCGGATATCAGGGAAAAGTCGTGGTAAGGGGGATCGATACCGTGATCGGCGAAGGAGAGATCACGGGGCTGATCGGTCCGAACGGCGCAGGGAAGTCTACGATCCTGAAAACCGTGACCGGACAGATCCCGGCTCTGAGCGGCGAGATACTGATCGGAGAGAAGGATCTGAAAACTCTGTCCGGAAAAGAACGAGCCAGGCGCATAGCCGTGGTCCTGACAGACCGCCCGAGGCTGCAGCTGATGACGGGGCTGGAGCTGGTACAGCAGGGCAGATATCCGTATACCGGTCAGCTGGGCCTGCTTGGAAAAGAAGATCGAAGAAAAGCAGAGGAAGCTCTTCAGACCGTTCATGCGGAATATCTGTCGGACAGGGACTTTTCGACCTGCAGTGACGGAGAGAAACAGAAGCTTCTGATCGCAAGAGCGATCTGTCAGGAGCCGGAAATCCTCGTGCTGGATGAGCCGACCCTTTTTCTGGATATCGGAAGGCAGCTTGAGCTCCTTACGATCCTAAAAGAGCTTGCCGGGAAGGGCATTACGGTATTTCTTTCCGTGCATGAACTTGGTCTTGCGGCCCGGCTTACAGATAAACTGATCTGCGTCGGGACGGGAAGGATTTTTGCGGAAGGGAAACCGGAGGAGGTACTGCAGCCGGGGAGGATCAGGGAGCTGTATGGTATAGAGGGAGATCTGTTTGATTCGTATCTGAAGCTTTTTTCAGCGGGAGATGAGTCTCAATTACTCCATCAGAACTGAACCAGATGGTTCAGATAATGTGTCGTAACAGAGGAACTAAATGATTTTGAAGCATCATATTATTCTAGCTCTGCTGCTCGGATTTCTGATAGACTGCATCGCCGGAGATCCGAGGTGGTTTCCGCATCCGGTAAAAGGGATCGGAAAGCTGATCGTCTTTCTGGAAAGCCGGCTTCGAAATGCAGAGGATATGCCAAAGAAGCAGATACGAAAGGGTTTTCTGCTGGTATCGATCGTGATCGTAGTCAGTGCAGGAGCAGCATTTGTCATACTTGCCGGTGCATATCTGCTGCACCCCGTTTTCGGCCTGGTCATGGAAAGTGTGCTGGATGCCTGCATGATCGCAGCAAAGGATCTGAAACAGGAAGCCATGGAGGTTTGCCGTGCATTAAAGGAAGGAGATACGGAGCGGGCCAGAAGGGCCGTGTCCAAGATCGTGGGACGGGATACGGAAACGCTGGATGAACCGGGGATCACAAGGGCTGCCGTAGAAACAGTGGCGGAAAATACCTCTGACGGTGTGATCGCGCCTGTCTTTTATCTGGCGGTGGGAGGCCCGGTGCTCGGAGCGGTCTACAAGGCAGTTAATACGATGGATTCCATGATCGGATACAAAAATGAAACATACCTGTATTTTGGAAAGGCTGCAGCCAGACTGGATGATATATTGAATTACCTTCCCGCATGGATCACAGCTCTTTTGATGACAGTGGTTTCCTTTTTGGGATTTGACGGACGGGGGGCATACCGGATCTTTATCAGGGATCATAAAAAGCATGCCAGCCCGAATGCCGGGAAGCCCGAAAGTGTGATGGCAGGTGCTCTGGGGGTGCAGCTTGCGGGGGATGCTTCCTACGGCGGAGTGATCTTTCATAAAGAGACGATAGGGGATGCCCTGCGGCCGATAGAAGCGGATGATATCCGGCGTGCCTGCGAGTTAATGTACGGAACGGTCCTGGCCTTCCTGACTGCCTGTATTGTCTGCAGGATGCTGATATAAGGATGAGGACCGGAGGGAGAAGTATGCGGCACGGAGGAGAGGTCTGCGGAAAATATCATATTAAATCGGATTTCTCCGTAAATCTGAATCCACTGGGAGTGCCCGGCAGTATCCTGCGATATCTGGAACAGGCAGAGGATGAGCTTATGAAGTATCCGGATCAGGACTGTACCGGATTGAGGCATAAGATCGCGGAAGCGGACGGGATAGATGAAAGAGAGATCGTCTGCGGAAACGGAGCGTCGGAGCTGATCGATCTGGTACTCCGGGCTTCAGAAACGGAGCGTGTCCTGCTTCCGGTTCCAACCTTTACAGGCTATGAAAGGGCGCTGGAAAATATCGGTGCGGAAGTCGAGAGATACCGGCTTACGGCGGAGAAGGGATTTATCCTGCCCGAAGCTTTTGCGGATGAGATCGAGAGATCTGCGGGGAAAGGGGGAACGCTGATGCTGATCCTCTGTAATCCGAACAATCCGACCGGGAGGATGATCAAACCGGAGCTGCTGAAAGAGATCTCAGAGATATGTGAGAAGAAAAAAATCCGGCTGCTTCTTGATGAATGCTATCTGGGGATGCTTAACGGGGGAATGAAGAGAAGTCTCAGGACAAGTGTAAAAAAGCTGAGACATCTGATCGTTCTGGACGCATTTACCAAGAAATACGCGATGCCGGGACTGCGGCTGGGTTACCTGATCAGCGGGGATCCTGCTCTTCTGGATCGGGTCCGTGCGCTCCAGGCGGAGTGGAGTGTATCGACGCTTGCACAGAAAGCGGGAATTCTGGCGCTTCAGGAGAGAGAATGGCTTCGGGAAGCGGGGATCCTCATAGAAAGCGAGCGCGGATATCTGGCGGAAGCCCTTCGTGAGTCGGGCTTTACGGTTTATGATAGTGAGGCGGGATTCCTGATGTTTCAGACGGATAAGGAGCTGATGGAGCCGCTTCTGGAGCAGGGCTTCCTGATCCGAAGCTGCGAGAATATCCCCGGATTGAACGGGAGCTTTTACAGGATAGCCGTTAAACGTCATGAGGAAAATGAAGAACTGATGCGAGCAATAAGGAGGAGCCTTTGATCGAGTTGTATCTGGGAAAAGGAAAGGGAAAGACGACGGCTGCCGCAGGCCTTGCGATACGGGCGGCAGGACACGGGATCCCGGTGATCTTTGCCCAGTTCCTGAAGGACGGGAGCTCAGGAGAGGTACTCTCCATGAAGCATATTCCGGAGATCACATATCTCAGGACGGAACATTTTTTCGGTTTTATGAAGAATATGTCACCGGAGCAGAGGCAGACGGTAAAGAAAGAGAATGAAGAGCAGCTGAAAAAGATATCGGAGCTGATCCGCTCCGTCACCGAACACTCCGGTAAAAAGACGGCAGAAAGTGATATTATCCTGCTTGTTGTGCTGGATGAGCTTCTGACTGCCGTGGATGGAGGACTGCTGTCTTCCGATTCGCTGGAGCTTTTTCTGGATCAGGTGCCCGGATCAGCGGAGATCATACTGACAGGAAGGAGCGCTGCCGGGAGGATCATCTCGCGGGCGGATTACATTTCAGAGATATCTCCGGCAAAGCATCCGTATGAAAAGGGAATTAGCGCAAGGCGCGGGGTAGAATATTGATTGCGCAGAGGACTGATAGCTGATATGATATGGTTTGTAAATCATATGAAAAGATCTTCGGTGCCGGCATATGCCGGGTAAAAGGGAAACAGGTCAGAATCCTGTACGATCCCGTCACTGTATTTCGGGGAGCGCGTCTTTTCGACAGAGCAAAGGTCTGATATGTCACTGGCCGGTTCCGGCCGGGAAGGCAGCGGGCGCGTAATGATCCATAAGTCAGG
>CACZNS010000112.1 GCA_902782575.1 uncultured Lachnospiraceae bacterium | reverse complement strand
CTGATTCCACGACAAAACCTCATCTCCCGTGATATGGAATGCCTCGCCGATGGCGTGCCTGTTGCCCATAAGAGCCGTAAATCCGATGGCGAAGTCGGTATTGAAGGTCAGATGCCAGAGAGATGTGCCGTCCCCCTGGATGATAACCGGTTTTCCTTCCTGTATACGCCGGATGACCTGCCAGGAACCGTTCTTTCCGTGCACGCCCAGCGGGATGCTTCTCTCGTCATAGGTATGGCTCGGGCGGACGATCGTTACCGGAAATCCCTCTTCCCTGTATTTTTTCATCAGAAATTCTTCGCTTGCGATCTTGTCCCTTGAATACTGCCAGTACGGATTGGCAAGCGTTGTCCCCTCCGTGATCCGGTAATCCGCCGAAGGCTTGTGGTAGGCGGAGGCAGAGCTTATATAGATATATTGCCTCGTCTTATTCCTGAAAAGACGATAATCCCGTTCCGCCTGATCCGCCGTAAAGCCTATAAATTCGCAGACGGTATCAAATTCCAGCCCCTCCAGCTTTTCCGCCACCGCTTTCTCATCGTTTATATCCGCTGTGATGAAATGAACGCGGTCTGATTCAAAAATCCTGCGGTTCCCACGGTTGATGAGCCAGATCTCCCACTCGGATGTCTCTGCCAGCCTCCTGACAACCGCCGTACTGATCGTTCCCGTTCCTCCGATAAACAATGCCTTCATTTTTCGTTTTCTCCTGTCCTTTGTACTGTTTCCGGCAGCCTTTCCTCATGCCGTCCGGTTCCTACTGGTTCCAGCTCGATTTCCAGTTGATACTGTTCTGAAAGGGGATCGCGGCGATCTTATCCGCAACGATACCGCCGATCAGTTCCCCCGCGTCATAATCCATGACGATCTCGGGCAATACGCGATGCAAATTTCTTTTTCCGAGATTCTTTCTGGCAGAGACCGTTCTGCCGGCGGTCTTAAGCTCACATACACCGTCTGTAAGCTTTTTTATGATGGACAATACCTTCTCATCCGATTCCAGGAGCAGAAGCCTGTTAAAATCCTCCGATATATCAAGCTTTTCCGTTTCCGCAGCCATCCCCGCAACGGCAGCCATTGCCGCCTTTCCTCCGTCGGACTTAATAGCATACAGACATTCAACCATAAGATCCTCACCGGCTTCGGACACCAGATTAAAGGCCGATATCTCATTATTCCGGTCATAGACCACCCCGCTTAAGTCAGTATGAAACCTTACCAGCTCCTCCTTCGGGATCGGGATCCGGAATCTCTGAAACGCGTCCGAAAGCTCCAGAGCCTGATAGAACATAAGGTCCCTGAAGGGGATCCAGATCAGCTCCTCATATCCTTTTTTGATGATCTTTTTAACGGTATCAGAGGAAATAAGCCCCGCGAGATCAACAGTATAGATCTCCCCGATGCCGCCCTTCGTCTCATAACCGTTTTCTTTCAGAAAATCATTCATCGTATTGTTCGCCGGCGCCAGACTGCAGACCATCATCTTCTTTCCGGATCTTACGGCCTCCGCCTCCGCCGCAAGGATGAGCTGGCGGTCCGGGTCGCAGAAAAGGATCCTTGCCGCATCTCCGTTCACGTCAACGGCAATCGCTCGTTTATCCGATCCAAAGACAGCAAATACACCGTCCCGGATATTTGTCAGCTTATATTTCATCCGCCAGCACCCCGATCGCACTCTGTGCGCTTCTCTCGCCTTCGCAGACCTCCGTCAGCAGGTATCCGAAATCGGAAAATGCCTGGAACGCGCAGCCCATGGACAGATCCACATTTTCCCTGACGGCATCCTCGCCGGCCTCCGCGGACATCGGATATACCAGCTTATAGATCAGGCTGTTCGCCCCGGGATCCACACCGAAGCCCCCGCAGGTGACATAGGTATTGATGGCGGCAACCGCCGCATTCAGCTCCTGCAGGTTTTCTTCGGGAATCTCTTCGTAGAGAGTGATCAGATTGACAAAATACTGTATCTCATCACCGGGCTCGGAAGGCAGGAAGAAAAACTCACCGGAAGCATTGCCGGTTTTTTCATCCGATCCGCTCATCAGCACATTCAGGACAGACACGCCGTTCTCTTCCGTAACGGTCAGTTCTGCCGGTACAAGCTCCTCCACAAACTCCTTTTCCACCTCTGCCAGTGTGCGTTTTCTCAGTTCCTCAAGATTTGTAAGATTCATCATATTCTCCTTTTTATTATGCAAGCCCCTCAGGCACACAGCTTCTTTACGATATCCGACGCTTTCGGTACTGCATCCTTTTCGTTTATAGCATACCGGTACGTAAGTCCCAGCCCCTTGATAAAGGCAACATACATCTCAGACTCCGAATCCTGTCTGTTTGCTCCCTCCAGAAGAAAATCCGCAAACTTCGCTGCCACAGCCGTGGCCGCATGTCTGGGAGAATAAAAGCCCTCCCTGGCGGCGATCCTGCTCCGGATCAGCTCCATCATCTGTACCTTCTGCCTGTCGGTAAGCTCCTTGCCGGGGTTTTTACTTTTCCATTTGGCAGTTTCCTCCCGGTATACCTCATCTGTTTTATAAAAGCTGTCAAACAGCGCATTCTTCATGCTTTTGCTGTCATAGGAATCCGCAACGGACAGGCCCGCTCCAAGCCCGATGCTTAACGCACCCACAACGACAGAGATTCCCATCGTGACAACAGACAGTCCCAGAAGCACCGCACAGGTAGAAGACATTGCGGCAACCCCCAGGGATCCGAGGGTCTGGGTTTTCTGTCTGGCTCCCAGCCTTCTGTTGAGCTCCAGCATTCCTCTGGTAAATCTCTCCTTATCGGTTTCCTTTCCGTCCTTTTTGATCAGCCTGGAAGCAAGCTTTGACGCCTTGATCCTGTTCCGGCTGCTTCTGAGGTAGGAGGCCGTATTGATGACCGCCACCGCAGTATCCGCTCCGGCAGCAGTATAGGTGGCCGCCGCTGCTGTAAGCGCTTTTGTCACAGTCGTGGCCGCCCCCACCGACTGCATGGTCCCCGATACGGATCTTGTCGTATTAAACACGCCCAGAAGAATGGATGTGCCGCTGGAGGTCAGGTCGATCCAGTTCATGCTCTTTGCATCATCCTTTAGGGAAAGGATGGAAAAGATAACCCCCGCGACCGAGGCAAAGGCCTTCATGCTTGTGATACCGGGATTATAATATTTTG
>CACZNS010000111.1 GCA_902782575.1 uncultured Lachnospiraceae bacterium | reverse complement strand
TAGGCATCAGGCTAGTGCCATTAAAAGACCGGAGCACAATTGCTTCGGGAATTTATAAATATCAACCACGAGTTGGTAAATAGCCATTCACATACATCTCATAGCAGACGCCTTCGAGACACCCTCTGTAGATCTCGGGAGCGCCGGTATCCGTTGTAAGCCCCAGTATCGCCCCGCGGGAGCCGGTATCCATATAAGGGGTTGCCGCGCCCGCAAAATGCGGCAGCACCAGAAGTCCTGAGGGTTCCTCGGGCGAAAGCCCCAGCTCCGTCATCTTTTTTTCATACTGCCTTTCCAGCAGCTCGTTTGCGGAGATCCCAAGGCTTTCCGCAAGCTTTTTTTCCTCCCGTCCTATCGTATCGATGCACCACTGGGTCAGCGCCCCTCCGGTATAAGAAAAGGCGTAGGCCGCGTATTTCCCTCTTACCACATAGGGAACCACAGAAAAATAGCCCCGGCTCATCTTTTCAATATCAGGCCTGCTGTCGTAGATGGGTGTCAGGCATTCCACGGTACCGGCCCCGTCCACCGCAACCGACCCGTCAAAGGCACCGGCCCCTGCCGCGGCGGCGATCTGATCCTCCACCTGAAATACATGCTTTGCCTGTGAATACATGCCCGGCTCGTTGTCCCGAAGCCACATCATCTTGCTGATACCGTACATTTCATGCGGCCGAAGCCCCGTTATTTCCGCGATCCGCTCTTCGGAAAGCTTTTCCGCAAGCCGCCTGCATTCCCCGCTTCCCCTCGGATCCGTATACAGCATGGCCGTATGAAGAGGTCTCCCCTCCTCATCCGTAAGGACGAAGGTCTCCCCGAAGCTCGTGACTCCGATCCCGGCGATATCCGGGTACTTTCCCGCCATGTCCCTGATGGATCCCAGTACGGATTCCGTCAGCACCTGCATGTCTATCTCATGACCGGTGATCCTTCTTTTTACGGGGTAATCCCTGTAGGCTTTGTCGAGATACCTTCCGTTTTCGTCAAAACCGTGCATTTACAGCCTGTTGTCCCGATGTCAAGTCCCGCTGTCTTCATTCTGTTCTCCCGGATTTAATTCACAGATTCGCAAAAACCTTCATTGCCTCCGTCACATTCTCCCTCATGGCCTTTCTGGCGCACATAAAGATATCGGAAAAGAACGCGGGGGAGCTTTCCGGAAGCCCCGAGATATAATCCCAGACCGCAGTGCCGCCTGCCTTGTCCATGTAGGTGAAATAGTTGATCTTTCTCACTCCCGCCTCCACGGCCTTTCTGTAATCCTCTGCCGATACCCCCGAGCCTCCGTGCATGACCACGGGGATGCCGCCGCAGGTTTTGCGCACCTGCCTCACCACCTCAAAGTCAAGTCTCGGCTCCTTAAGATAGATGCCGTGGGTGGTGCCGAAGGAGCAGGCAAGGGCATCGATCCCGGAGGCCCTGGTAAACTCCGCCGCAAGCTTGGGGTCGGTATAGATCTTTGTGGTATCCTCTTCCCCGGCGCTTCCGTCCCCGGATTCCCTCTTTCCCATGGAGCCCAGCTCCGCCTCTACCGACGCTCCGAACTTCCTGGCCATATTGACGGCTTTTATCGTATTTTCAAGGTTTTCCCCGTAAGGCAGAGTGGAGCCGTCATACATGATCCCCGTAAAACCCAGCTCAAGGGCCGCTTCGAGATACTCCAGGGTCTCTCCGTGATCGAGATGAATACAGACAGGGACCGAGGCCTTTTCCGCCATCCGTACCATGACGGGGCCGATGGTGGCAAGCGGGATCCAGGGCTCGTGGCACTGTGCGAACTGGATGATCACCGGAAGCTTAAGCTCCTCGGCCGCTGCAAGCTCAGCCTCGATCGCCTCCAGTCCCGAGGCGTTGAAGGCGCCTACCGCTATCTTCCTTTCCTCCGCTATATCCATGATCTCCTTTAAGGTTATTAACATACGCTTTCTCCTCTCATTACAGCATCAGGTGTCAGATATTTTTTTCCGCGATTTAAGACCGGATATTGAGAGCAAACCTTACTTGGTATAAGCCATGAAAGTCATTGACTGTACTGTTCCGAATACTTTTCCGTGATCTCCGTCGGCAGCTCAAAGTGCTGGTAATCCTTCCGGTCCGTCCAGTCCCCTCCCCATTCAAAGCCCTTTTCGAGAAAGAGCCTGCAGCACAGATCGTCTTTTTCGATCTTGTAATCAAAATCCTTCGTCCGGTCCAGATAAGCCTCTCCGGTGGCGGGCTCTATGACCTCCTCCTGCGTGCCGTCGTCATTTGTCACGGTCTTATGGTAGGGATTGTACAGCGTGTTGATATCCACCGCCATTCCCAACCCGTGCTTTGAGATCTTGTCCGTATGGGAGATAAACCGGAAATTAAAGCTGGAGGAATTGTTATCGCGCATCATCGTCTCATCATCCGCCATATAATTATCCGGGAGCACCATGCGTTCTATGGGGTAATCCGCATCATAAAGCTCCTCAAAAATCTCCAGAACATCCTCTGCGATCAGCTTATGCACCACCATTTCCCCCTGATGGACATTGCCTTCCTTATCCTTATGCAAAACCAGCAGATAGCGAAGGTCTTCCCGGGGAACGATACAGTCCTCTTTATATGTATTGCCCCGCTTCATCCTGTCAAACAGATCATCCGAGATCTCTCTGACGGAAAACCCCTCCCTCTCTTCCACGGACTGCGTTTCTCCTGCATCGGATCCCTCTGCGTCCTTTTGGACAGGGCTGTTGTCTGAGGCGGTGTCGTTTGTATTTATATTAATCGTAACACTGCTGCAGGCGGTCAATAATACAGACATGGCCAGCGCGATCCCGAACACCGGATAATGATTCCTGAACCTGAAAATTTCCATCTCCTTCTTCATCCTTTCTTTTTTGTAACCGGAAAGTCCTTTTCTCGGCTTGGGACAATCTGCGCCCCGGATGTGACTTCCGGCATCCGGATCTGTTTCATCCGGAGGTTTTTGAAAAATGGGTTTCTATCACTCTTGCTTCTTTAAGCTCTTCTACGATACTCTCTATATCTTCATTCATATAAAGCTGGTATAACGGTTCTTAAATATCTGGACCAATTGCTTGCCTGCTTATCCCGATAGCACGCATCTGAAAGCCTCGACGTAGCAAAGGCGAAAGGGAAGCGGTTCTTCTGTCCTGTTCCGTTTGTGGTCTGTCCTGTCTCATAAACGATTATCTCTTAATAGCAATTCCTTCAGGTAACGCAGCTCTTTTTCCGGATCAAAGCTTTTTTCCGGGATATACACAAGCCCCACCGCATATCTTGTAACGGCTGCCAGCATCAGGTGCAGGGTGGTACTGAACAATTCCTCTTCCGGCACATCGGTGCGGAGGGTCCCGTCCTTTTCGGCCAGAATGTACATCTCATGAAAGTGTTTCCGAATGCTCTCCAGGAAATCCTGATACGGCTGCAATGTTCCGGTATCGATACGCTCCGACTGGACATATACGTTAAAGAACTGATTGAACCGCAGGATGTCCTTATGATTCCTGTACAATTCAATGAATGAATCCAGATAAAACTCAAATATCCCGGCTGCAGTCCTTTCAGCGGACTCCCGACCCGACAGGAGCTGATCCTTCTCTTCCCAGACCTGTTCCCATTTCCACGCGGCAACAGCCACAACAAGCTTTGACTTCGTGCTGAAATAGCGATGAAGTGTTGTGGTTCCGTAGCCGCAGGTTTTGGCTATATCCAGATACGATACAGACTCGATCCCGTTGGATGTAAACATATGAAATGCGTTTTCCAGTATCGTATCCCTTTTTAAGGCCATCTCCCTGGCATCTTTTTCCCTGTTTCTCATTTAATAATATCCTTTCCCTGTATCATTAAGGTACATCCAATACCATATTAAATCATATCACTGTACCACGGCTTTGTCAAAACGGGCAGCGGGGACGGTTCCCCTGTGTTGATAATCCTGTCCGGATATGCTATGTTGCACTGTGTGCGGTCTGCGGACCTTTGGACCGGAAAGCGCAGGGACGATACGCAGAACGGGGGCAAAAAGTGATCTATACAAATGATTATGAATCTCCTTTGGGGAACATTCTGCTTGCCGGAGATGAACAGGGCTTAACGGGACTTTGGTTTACGGAAGGCGGCAGATATATCGGGTCCGGGCTGAACCGGGAGGCCCGCCGACGCGAAACGGACTTTTTTGATCAGGCCAAAGAATGGCTGGATATCTATTTTTCGGGCCGGGATCCCGGCTTTTTCCCAAAAATCCATTTCACAGGCTCCGGTTTCCGCAATCGTGTGGGAGAGATCCTCTGTGAGATCCCTTACGGGAAAACAGTCACCTATGGCCGGATCGCCGCCCGCATCGCAAAGGAACGCGGGCTCGAAAGGATGTCCGCCCAGGCAGTCGGCGGCGCGGTCGGTCATAATCCGATCTGCATCATCGTACCGTGCCACCGGGTGATCGGATCCAACGGAAGCCTGACCGGATATGGCGGAGGAATCCTTCGAAAGAAAGCTCTCCTGGAGCTGGAGGGCATCAGATTGAAAGACCTGTAACCTTTTGACCCTGACATCATGATATGGTAAAATATTTTTTAACTGTACTTGTAAAAATGATCGCAGGCTTCGTGAACGATCACAGGTCATGACTTCAAACAGTAATGTATCGAAAGGAGTAAGATGGGCAGAATACTGAAAGTTTTGACAATCATTATGGCGATAGCTTTTCTGATCGGGATCCCCCTTTTCTGCTACACGCTGGGACAGAAAAATATTGCCAAGCAGGAGTTTTCGGAGACTTCCGTGAAGATGCAGGAATCAATCGATGCCAACGACAGAGATGCGACGACCGACACCTACAACTATGAGACTTATAAGGCAATGCTGAATTACGCGATCAGCAATCTGGACGAGTCGGAGCAGCTGGTTCACATCAATATCGGATTCGGATCACTGGATCACGGACTGAAATATATCAACGATACCTACGGACACTTGAATGGCAGACCTGCCATACAGGATTTTGCGGCTTTGCTGAAGGAAGTATTTCCCCCGGAAGAAGGCTGGACCATCGCTCACAGGGGCGGCAGCGCATTTCTTGTCTTTGGAACAGGACAATTTGATGAGGATAAATTACTGGGATACTACGAGCAGATGCGCTCCAAATGGCATGATACTCCTTATCAGGTGGCGGACGGCTCCGGCACTGTTGAAGGAATGGCGCTTTACTTCTGCGCCAGCGTGGCGCC
Organism: uncultured Lachnospiraceae bacterium; assembly: GCA_902782575.1. Taxonomy (GTDB): domain Bacteria; phylum Bacillota; class Clostridia; order Lachnospirales; family Lachnospiraceae; genus NK4A144. Next base: position 3,106 of record CACZNS010000111.1, on the reverse strand, counting down.
GGAATGCGGCACCGGCTTCAGGAGCCTCAGGGATGTTCTGATCTATAAGAAATTGGCATTAAGGGATCTCACAAACTGCGGATATGTGATCGTTACCTCTCCGGATCATTACATCTGCAGTGAAGAGATCGATGAGACCGCATATATGGAGGACTGATATGGAAAGCAAGAAAATATACGACAGAATATGGTTCACTGCCCTTTGTCTCCTGATCGCGGCCAATGCGCTTCTATGGGCCGGTATTCACCGCAATATCCATGAAGCCGGTCACGCGGATCATCTGACGGACCACTACGAGGATCTGATCGTGGATATGGATGATGCAACCCGCAGAACACATGTCACCCATCTCTATACCATGGATACCTTCCTGGATATGACTACGGAGCTTTTTGAGAAAGGCAATATCCCGGATGGAGTGACCGCCATGGTCTCCTTTGACGGAGACGGTATGGGCAAGAAAAACGATGAGTTCGGTCAGGAGGCGGTCGATAAGCTCATAACGGAATTTGCAGAGGTTGTAAAAAAGCATTTCCCGGACAGTGACACGAATATAGTCAGCAATGTCGGCGAAAAGAGCGATGAGTTCTATATGCTCCTTCTCGGGCGGAAATCAAAAAAGGATCTGATCAAAGAGATCGAAGACTTTCAGGAAGACATCCGCAAAGTTCGTATCACGACAAATGACGGAAGAGAAATGAGCGGTACCGTGAGCATAGGGATTGCTTTTCTGAAACCCGGTCAGACATTCGAGTCTGTTTTTGAAGAGGCCGATCAGGCAGCTTATGATGCAAAAGACGCCGGCAAAGATTGTTACTGTGTATCCGATTGATTACGACAGGAGAACGACATGAGCGATAACAAAGACAGTAAGAAAATTGATAAGTTCGCATTTATGGGGGCCGCATCCGGCAAAGTGATCTGCGGGGCCGCACTTCTGGCGGCTGTGCTGAGTCTGGGATATGCCGGATATGATACCTGCCGGATCGTTGATGAGGAGCATCGCAAAGAGGAGATCCTCCTCGATGAACACGGGAAATACACTTCCAAAGAAGACGTGGCTGCTTATATCTATAAATACGAGCATCTTCCGGATAATTATATTACCAAACAGGAGGCCGAGGACTTAGGCTGGACCGGCGGCAATATAGAGACGGTAGCCCCCGGTAAGAGCATCGGCGGTGACAGATTCTATGCGCTGTATGATGAAGACAGAGGGGTCCCTCATGCCGAAGGCCGTTATTACACGGAATGCGACGTGAATACGGACGGCAAGACCGACAGAGGGAGTGATCGCATTATCTTCTCCAATGATGGTCTGGTCATTTATACGGGGGATCATTATGAGACATTTGAGATCACTTACGGCGATGAAGTCCTGAGTGAATTTGACTGAAGGCCGGTTCTTCCCGGCTTTCAGATGCGTGCTGTCGGGATAAGCAGGCAAGCATTGGATCCAGATATTTAGGTCTTTTTCTCCGGTCCCGCAGGGCGATCAGTCATATCACTTACCTGTTCAGAATGAGACACAGCATGGTAAGATCATCATACTGCGGAGTGCCGTCCGCGAATTCATCAACGGCTTCTCTTACCTTCTTCATGATCTCCTGAGGGGGATCATTCTCTGAGGTCCCGGACAGTACCGCCTCAAGCCTTTCTTCGCCAAACATGCTTTCATCCGGGGCATTTGCTTCCGGAATACCGTCCGTATAGACAAAGACTGCATCTCCGGCTGTAAGGCTGTATTTCTGATCTTCATATTTCATGCCCTCTACCAGGCCGAGGGGCGAGCCGTGCTCTGTCCTGATGAGCCTGAAGCCTTTCCCACCGGACCGGATGGCGGGATTTTCATGCCCCGCATCCGAGCATATGAGCTCTCCTGTTGAAACGGTCAATATCCCGAGCCATACCGTAACAAACATGCAGGTATCATTGCCCTCGCACAGCCAGTTGTTGACAGATGCCAGAATGGCCGACGGAGTACCTCCGACTATCGTCCTGTTCTTCAGCATGGTTTTGGATACCGCCATGAAAAGCGAAGCAGGCACACCCTTTCCGGAAACATCCGCGATGGTAAGAGCCAGATGGTCATCATCGATCATATAGCAGTCGTAAAAGTCCCCTCCCACCTCTTTGGCCGGATCCATGGATCCAAAAACGCTGAATTCCTCCCTTTCCGGAAAAACCTGCGGCAGCATCTGGTGCTGTATGCTCTTCGCCACACCCAATTCCGTTGCTGCCCTTTCCTTCTCCCCCGCAAGGATCTCCATCTCCCGGGTATAGCGCTCCATCTCCAGGGCCAGGGAAGAAAACTCATCCGCAAAGGCTCCGATCTCGTTTCTCGAATGGATATCGGAAAGCTTTTTTTTCAGCTCTTTCGCGTCCTTGGTGTAGGAATATTCGGACACACATTGCTTGACCTTTTCCAAAGGCTTCGGAACGATGTGGTAAAGGAAGAGAAGGATCAGTATAAATACCACGACCATCATGACGATCACTTCATTCCTGATATTTTCGGTATAATTCATATCCTCGTAAACAATATCCGCCGCCATGACTCCGTACATATGCGCCGTGCTGTATCCCAGATATTCCGATAGGGGAAGGCAGGTCGCAAACAGCATCATTTGATCGGGAGTCGAAAAAGCCCATCTCCATACACTGGCATTCGTTGCGGCCTGGGTGTTGTCCACCGTCTTCTTTACGGCCGTGAGGTCTATTTCCTTTCCGAGGATCGAGTTATCACCCTTATCTTCACTGTTAAAGAGTGCCAGCTCCTCTTCTTCGCTATCCCCCGGTACGGTTATCACCATGGTATAGTTCTTGTCTTCCTGATACTGCTCCAGCAGTCCCTTGATATCAAGATAACAGCGGGCCGCAAATTCCTTCTGATCCTCCGGCGGCAGCTTCTCTGCCTCTTCTGCCGTAACCTCCTCCGGTGTTTTTTTGGAAAGCTTTGTAAGGATATCGTTTACATTGCCCTCGGGAGCAGATCCGTTTTCTGTGGAAAAAAGGGAATCGGCATTGTCTTTCCAATAATCCATGAGCCACGGCAATGACAGATATTCCTTCATGCACTCTATCACATACTCCATCATGCTCTTG
>CACZNS010000110.1 GCA_902782575.1 uncultured Lachnospiraceae bacterium | reverse complement strand
AATTTTGTAGGATTGCGGGAGCTGCGAAGCAGCGGAGCAATCCGTCGGCTTTCATTTGTAGTGGAGCAGCGCGACAGCGCTGCATGTTCGTTTTTTATATGATTTATAAAGCGAAAGACAGCTGCTGTCTGAGCTTACAGCATTTTCCGGTATACATCAATCACTTCCCGCATCCGTTCCGGGCCGGGAGCGCCGAAGGTAAGGCGCTTTTCCACGCAGGTCTTTAAGGAGATGGCCTCGTAGATATCCTCTTCAAAAGCCCCGCTCTCCTTCCGGAACTCCTCAAGGGTCAGATCGTCCAGGGCTTTCCCCTCTTCGATCCCCTTTAAGACAAGCCTGCCCACGATGGAATGGGCATCGCGGAAGGGCACACCCTTTTTCACAAGATAATCCGCCGCGTCTGTCGCGTTGGTAAAGCCCTTCTTCGCACTCTCCTCCATCAGATCCTTCCTGAACTTCATGGTCTGAAGCATGCCACAGAACTCCCGGATGCAGTTCCTTGCCGTATCCATCGCGTCGAAGGAGAGCTCCTTATCCTCCTGCATATCCTTATCATAAGCCAGGGGGATCCCCTTCATCGTGGTAAGGAGCGAAACCAGCGCCCCGTAGACCCTGCCCGTCTTGCCCCTGACGAGCTCCGCGATGTCCGGATTCTTCTTCTGCGGCATGATGGAAGAGCCTGTCGCGTACCGGTCATCGATCTCCACAAACCGGTATTCGTTTGAATTCCAGATGATGACCTCCTCGCTGAAGCGGGATAAGTGCATCATGATGAGGGACAGCGCGGACAGGAATTCGATCAGATAATCCCGGTCGGAAACACTGTCCATGGAATTGCGGGTGGGGCCTCCGTCGAATAATAAAAGCTCCGCCGTATAATCCCGGTCCAGATCGTAGGTGGTCCCGGCCAGGGCTCCCGCCCCCAGCGGGCAGGTATTCATCCGTTTTTCGATATCCTTAAGCCTGTCCCGGTCGCGGTAAAACATCTCGAAATACGCGCCCAGATGATGAGCGAGGGTTACCGGCTGCGCCTTCTGCAGGTGGGTAAAGCCCGGCATATAGGTCTCGGTATGCTCCTCCATAATGGAAAGGATCGTCTGAAGGAGCTCCTTTAAGGCCTGATCCGTGATCTTCAGCTGATTCCTGGTGTAGAGCTTCATATCCAGGGCGACCTGATCGTTCCGGCTCCTGCCGGTGTGAAGCTTCTTTCCCGCTTCACCGATCCGCTCCGTCAGGACGCTCTCCACAAAGCTGTGGATGTCCTCATATTCGTCGGTGATGGAAACGGCTCCGCTCTCAATATCGCTCTTCAGCTGCTTCAGGCCTTCGATGATACTGTCCCGCTCGGAGGCGGAAAGGATCCCCTGCCTGCCGAGCATGGCCGCGTGGGCGATGCTTCCCTCGATATCCTCTTTATATAATCTCTGATCAAACCGGATGGAAGCGTTGAATTCGTACGCCGACCGGTCCGTGGCGCCCTGAAAGCGCCCTCCCCATAACTGTGCCATCTGTCTCTTCCTTTATCAGGTGCCCTTCCCCACCAGTACCGCGGCAAGCATCATGGCGTTGCCGATACAGACCGGGATGAAGAAGATCTCCGTCACCGCTCCCACCACCAAAAGCAGTGCTGCCACCAGGATCGGTACGAAGGACGGTACCTCCGCCAACAGCAGACCCATGATGATCTCGATGATCAGGATCACGATCAGGATCGGCAGTCTTACATCCTCCAGCTTCTTCAACGCGAAGATCACGGAGATGATGGCCATGATCACCAGAAAGATCATGCTCATGGTGGCTCTGGGGACCACGCCGAAGATCAGCCTGTCCGTTTCCCTTCTGTTGTGCTCTTCCTTCTTAAGCCTCCTGCCGTCTCCGTCGGAGGCATCATTTCCGCCTCTCCGGTCGGCTGCCCGCCTTCCGGTCTGTCCGGTGACCTTTCTGCCTGCGGGATCCCTGCGGATGATCCCCGTCTGCATCGTAGGCTGCACCGGCGTGATCCTGCGGAGCGGCTCTGTCTGAAGCTGCATCTGAGGCAGGGGACCGGTGAAACCCATGGGATCCTCCTGCATCTGAGGCAGGGGACCGGTGAATCCCATAGGGTCCTCCTGCATCATGGGCTGCTGGACCGGCATCCCCCGTCTGAGGGGATCCTCCTGCATGACCGGCTGCAGCTCGGGCATGGGCTGCGTCTCCATGGAGACGGTCCGGTAGGGATCCGGCTGGGCATTCTTCTGTGTCATCCTGCGGAGCCTTTCCGCTCCGGTCTCCTCACGGGGAGGAGCCTGTACCGCCTCCTTCGGCTCCGCTCTCCCGGGCGGCTCCGGGGCTTCGGCCGGTTCCGGCTTCGGAGGGGTTATCTCCCTCATCTCCCCGTTTGTGCTTTTATCATTCTCTTCTGTCATCTGATCGCTCATCGGTCTCTCCTTCGGGAGTGCGTCATTATCCTTCCTGTCATTCTCTTCCGGCTCCCGAGCCTCCGCGGGTTTTGCTTCCGGGATCTTTTCTTCCGGCTCCGGAATCTCCTCCGGTACCGCGGTCCTTATCGTGTCATTCTCCAACGTCTGACCCTCCAGTCTGTGGTACTGCTGCGCACAAGAACCCTGTTTCCGCCGATCTTTCCGCTTAAGCGGAAAAACGGTAAAAAACAACACACTATACTATAAATTATTTTCCGGGAATAATCAAGAATATATAGATTCTTGATTTTCATCAGAAAATCAAGAATCGTACTCGACCGACTCCTGCCGAAGGCAGGGGGAGTCCCGCGGAACGCGGGATT
>CACZNS010000109.1 GCA_902782575.1 uncultured Lachnospiraceae bacterium | reverse complement strand
TTCTCCGGCTCCTTCTTCTCCGGCTCCTTCTTCTCCGGCTCCTTCTTCTCCTGGTCTTTCTCCTCTCCCGTTTTTTCCTTCAGCCTCTCTTCGTAGATCTTGTTTATCCGATCCATCTCCTCGCGGTATTCCTGATCCCGCTTTTCAAGAGGCATCACCTTCAGGCGGTTTTCAAGGGTCTGCTGCACCTCGTCGGGAAGATAATGAGCGCCTGAGGTGGCCCATTGCAGTATATCCTGTTTCCGGTGAGTCCAGATCTCACGTTTTACCTCATGTACATCCGTGACACAGTCGGCCAGAGACCGCATCTGGTTGAACCAGTGCTCTGTCTTCGGATCGATCGGAGCGATGTTCTTTTTCTCGATCTCTCTCGCCATAGCTCCGAAGGGAGTTCTGTTCAATGCTGCGTAGAATCCCTCCACCGCACTCTGCAGCTCCTCCCGTTTGCTCTCATCAGCCTCCAGGAAATCCGGACCTCCGTCAGAGAGCAGTTCATATACCCGGTTCTTTGTCTCCATGACCCGGTCCATCGCACTCTTAAGCGCTTCTTCGTCAGCAAACTGCGACCAGAACGGATCGTCTGCCGCCGCGCTCTGCTTTGCGGCAAGCATATCCTGATATACACGCTCCCCGTCAAACCCTTCAATGAAAGCCAGACGATCCTTTACGGCTTTTCCGTAATTCCAGGTTTCCTTCTCCTCAAACTGATTATTTTCAGGAGCTTTCTCTTCTTCCTGTCCGTCGATCTTTGAACCCTCTTTGATCTCATTGATGAGCTGATCCGTGATGGTGATCTGCTCCGGAACAGTATCCAGGTCAAAAAGCTGCCTGTCCACCCTGCCGGGACCCATGGACCTTCTAAGGAATTCCTCCTGAACGATCGGCTCAAACGGTTCATTGACCACCGGCTCATTCTGCGGCTGTCCGTCGACCTCCGGCTTGGTTTCCGGCTGCTCATTGTCTATCTGCTCGGTTTTCGGCTGCTCATTCTCTATCTGCTCGGTTTCCGGCTGCTCATTGTCTATCTGCTCGGTTTCCGGCTGCTCCGGTTCCAGATCCGAAAGCTTCTCTTCCGCTTCGTAAATATGATCCGTCAGCTCATCACCGGAAAGACCTACGCCCATCAGAACTCCCAGATCCATCCTCGTTTCATCGGAAATATAATGAGATCCACCCGTGAAGTATGACCAATATGACTGCTGGCGCGTATCGATCACAGTCTTTTTGACCTGATGCACGGTATCGATGCAGGTATCCAGATCACGCAGCTCATTAAACCAGTGGTCCTCCGTTCTGGCCAATGCCGAAAGGCTTCCGCTGTTGATCAGCTTCGTCATCCTTCCGAAGGGAGAATTATTCAGCTCCTGCTTGAATACCTGAATGCTTTCCATCAGGTCTTCCATATTCTCCGAGGGAGCCTCCAGAAAGTCCGGACCTCCGTCGGACAATACGAAGTGCACGGTATCCTTGATCCTGCTGATCCTCTGCACACTGTTCCGGATCGCCTCCTCATCAAACTGAGACCAGAGCGGATCATCCTGAGGAGCGGCACTCTTCGCCTCAAGCATCCGGCTGAGCATGCTGTCCGTATCAAAGCTTTCTATATAAGCAAGTCTTTCTTCTACCTGATTTGAATAATTCTCCGCATTCACGGGCTTAAAACGATTTGGCATGGTTTACTCCTTTCCTTCTGCGCAATAATGTTTGGCTCTTTAATGCAATATACGAAGCAGCTTTGAAAAATCGCCGCTCTTTTTTAGGGAATTGTCATGAACTTAACCGCACATCCTGTGCAGTTGATTTCATGGCGGTTCCTAACCTTTATATCGGAAGATGAGCATCGTCAGATCGTCAAACTGCGGCGCAGCTCCTACAAAGGCATCCACCCGGGCACGGACGGTTTTTAAGAGTCCTTCAAGACTATCTTCCTTTAAACCCAGATTCAGTGCTTCTTTCATGCGGTCATTTCCGAAAAGCTCCTCCTTTTCGTTTGTTGCCTCCGGCACACCGTCTGTATAGAGGAAGAGCAGATCTCCCTCCTTCAGCTCCTCTTCCCACTCTTTGAAGTCCACATCCTCAAAGGTACCGAGGCCGGGTCCGTGCACATCCTTAACCGTGCAGAATCCCCCTCCCTTTCTGCAGAGTGCCGGATATTCGTGCCCGCCGTTTGCCCATACGATCCGCCCTGTGGAGATCGTAAGGATCCCGAGCCATACCGTTACGAACATATCCTCCTCGTTTCCTTCGCAGAGCCGGTTGTTCACATCCCTTAAGATCTCTCCCGGCTTACTGTATTTCCCGGAAAGAGTCACATTTTTGATAAGCGTGCGGGCAATGACCATAAAGAGCGCTGCAGGCACTCCTTTGCCGGATACATCCGCTATCACCAGCGCCAGATGATCCTCGTCCACCAGAAAGAAATCATAAAAGTCTCCTCCCACCTCCTTGGCGGGATCCATGGATGCGTACAGGTCAAACTCATCCCGCTCCGGAAAGGCCGGGAAGATCTTCGGCAGCATATCGGACTGGATCCTCGTCGCCACGGAAAGCTCCGTATCGATCCTCTCCTTTTCCGCAGTGATCTTCCTTAAGGAATTTACGGAAGTGGCGATATTGATCTCCATATCCTGCATCATGACCCAGAGCTCCTCGATCTCATCCCCCGTATAAAGCTTCAGATCCCCGAAGTAGACCGGTACCTGCTCCAGTTCCAGCTCCTTGCGTCTGATAAAGCGGCTGCCTGCATCCCTCAGTTCCTTTAACGGCCTGATAAGCCTTCCGGTATGGTAGAGCGAAAGAGTGATCGCCAGCACGATAAGCAGCACCGCCACAGCCACAACGACCTTCTGTGTCTGCCTCTGCTGCAGCGTGATATCGCCGATCATGCCTCCCGTTACCTCGTCCACCCCAGAGAGCACTCTTTCCGTGGGGCCCTCCAACGATGCTTTGGGTACTATCATCAGCTGTGTCCATCCGATGGACTCTATGGGGTAATAAGCAACATAAACATCCTCGCCGTCC
>CACZNS010000108.1 GCA_902782575.1 uncultured Lachnospiraceae bacterium | reverse complement strand
TGAAGAATTATATCGACGTTTATTCCTACGCGGATGAGGATGGCTCTCCGAAGTTTGAAAAGATCCAGACCGTCTCCACGGTAAACGAATACCATGCGGGTAACTCCGCCGCCTACGCGATCCAGCTCTCCACCGACGGCAGGTATATCTTCAGTTCAAACGCGGGGGATAATTCCGTCAGCGCCTTCAGCCGCGACGAAAAGACGGGGATGCTGGAGAAGCTCTTTACCCTTCCGATCTCCGGCGATTTCCCGAAGGATATCGCCATCTCGGACGATGATAAATATCTCCTGAGCATCAATAACGAATCCAACACGATCTCCTTCTTCAAGATGGATCTGAAGAAGAAGATCCTTGTGATGAACGGACCGATGGAGAAGTTCATGCAGGGCAACTGCCTGATCATACACCGGATCAGCTGACGGACTGTTCGAAGTATTCCGTCAGCTTCTCGATGGGGATCGGGCGGGAGTATTTATAGCCCTGCAGGTATTTCGCGCTCATCTTCTCGCAGCGCTCCTCATCCTGTTCGCTCTCCACACCCTCATAGAGTACCGAGTAGTTCATATCCGAAAACATCTTTGCCAGATGCTCCACCATCAGCATGGATTTCCTGTCGCTGCCGGAGGCGATCACCAGGGACCGGTCAAATTTGATGATATCAAAGGGCAGTTGCATGATCCTCTCGAAATTCGAAAAGCCCGTTCCGAAATCATCCAGATAAAATTTGATCCCGCTCTGTCTCAGCTCTTCGATCTTCTTTTTCATGATCACGAAATCGCTCTCGCTCTGGCTCTCCGTGATCTCGATGGCGATCTTCTCATAGGGGATCCCGCTCTCACTGATGATCCGGCTCACATTCTCGCAGAATTTCTCCTCCTTGACATCGATCATCGAAATATTCACAGAGATCCGCTTCACATTGTAGCCCGCGGACAGCATATTTCTGATCCTCATGCAGGTCTTATGCAGGATGATGCAGCTTAAGGTATGGATGAAGCCGTGCTTTTCCGCAAGGGGGATGAACTGATCCGGAAAGACCATGCCGGTCTCCTCCAGCGTGATCCTCATCAGCGCCTCGGCGGTATCGTAGCAGCCGGTGGTGATGTTTAAGACGGGCTGACAGAATACCAGGACCCTCGGATCATCCAGGTCGTTCCGCTTGTAGATATCCTCCAGCTGCTTCAGGATATATTTATGCTTGTTATAGAAATCGATGTCCTCATCTTTTACGTAGCGGATCTGATTCATCGTCATCTTATCCTCGATGTACTGGATCAGTCCCACATAGTCGTTCTGCTCGCTGACCACATCATAGGTCGAGGTGATGACGATCTTATAATCCAGACGGTATTTCGGATACTCCTCCACGAAGTTTCCGAGGATCTCTCCGATCTGCACATCGTAATGCGGGTTCTGCGCCACCGGGATGGACAGCAGCATATGTCCGTTGGAAATGGAGAACAGCACGGTATTTTTGAAATACTGCGTCACAAAGCGGCGGATCGTCTCCTGCAGTGCCCTGGGATATTTCGTTCCTCTGATCTCGAAATCCTGAAGATAAAGGCTCATGAAGATATATTTCTGCCCATGCTCCCTGCTGTATTTGACCAGATCCTCAAAGGCCGTGAGGTTCACAGCTCCGATGTCCACATCGTAGGGATTGGAGTGAAGCAGATAAAGCAGGGCAAAGGTCGTAAACAGAAAGGTGGAGGTGGTATAGGATACCTGCCCCTTTATCGTCTGATATAAAAGCAGCACAAAGGCAACCGCGATGGCTCCCACCACTCCCAGCATCACCTGCCGGTAAACCCGGTTGTGATAAAGCACCAGCAGATACAGAACGATCCCGGAAAAGAACACATATCCCGCCGGGAACAGGTTCACTCCCAGATGGACGGTGCCGTTCTTCTCCAGATAAAAGCCGAACCGGAACACGCTTCCCAGGATCTCGCACAGGGAAAGCACAAAAAAGCCTGCTGCCGCAACGATCAGGTAGCATTTCTCACTCTTCTCCTCCATATGCATGACCTCCATCGCATAGGGCACATAGAGCAGGAGGATCGAAAAGAGCGACAGATGATAGAGCGCACGCGTCAGATAGATAAGGACATGGGGCACAGAAAGCGCGCGGAACAGAAAGACATGCCAGCTGATATCGGAGAGCCCGGCCACGGCAAGCAGGACCAGGGTGAGCCTGAACAGGACAAAGGTCTTTGTTTTATTGATATAGGAGGCCCGGATCAGAACCGCGAACACCATGCAGGACGCCAGCACAATGATATCACCGACCGGCGTATAGCCTCCGTAATATGCAATTGCCGATTTCAGCATTCAGCAGATCCTTTCACAGTAACGGTTGTCTTTACATTTTCCATAATTGCCTTATATATGTATATCGGCATTTCGGAGCGGATCCCTTATACCTGTCCCGCCCCGGAAGGCTTAAGGGAAGGCCGGAAAGCCCGGAAACGCAGGCAGCGCCGGCGCCGGCTTTCTGGCGGCACCGAGGGCATAGACCGTATTGGTGTCATTTAAGAGCTGCGCCGCATAGGCCTGATCCCTGATGGTGGAGATGGCCGCGATGCATTGCTGATAGCATGCGCTCAGCTCGGTATTGTAGGCGGGGGAATATACGTCCAGGTTCTGCATCTTCAGCAGAAGGAGGCTGATATTATCTCCCATTGTATGGTCTGCCCGGTAATCCCCCACGGTATAGCCCTCATAGAGGACCTCCGAATCATCCCTTCCCGGCAGGTACTTCTCCGCTCCCGCCGGCAGCTCCTCCAGCAGATCCGGCAGGGAAAACGCCGCATCGGGAAGCCCCTCCGTGGCCGCAAGCATCGAAGCCTTCCAGATGGCGGCCGGATATGAGCTTCCGTAAAGCGAAGAAAGCTCCCGCGGCTCGTCGTAGCCCACCCAGACCGCGATGGAATAATACGGTGTGACGCCGCAGAACCATCCATCCTTGCTGCCGTTGGTGGTCCCCGTCTTGCCGGCGGCCTCGATCCCGCTGGACTCATACCAGTTCATCTTCACCGCCGTCCCCCGGGTCAGGACTCCCTTCATGATATCGATCATCGTATCCGCCGCAGCCTGCTCATAGACCTGCTTCGGCGTATCCTCCGAGAAAAGCTCGTTTCCCTCCGTGTCCCGGATGGAGGTGATGCAGGTCCTGCCGCGGTATACCCCGTGATCCGCAAGGGCCGCGTAGCCCGCCGCCTGCTCCGTGACCGATACCCCGTAGGTCAGGCCGCCGAGTGAGGCCGCCAGGTTGTAGTCCTCCGGTACGATCCTCGCATACTGCATCCAGGTGATATGCTTTAAGCCCTCCTTCGGGCCGATATTCGCAAGGATCTGCCAGGCCACGCCGTTTTTTGACTGCTCCACGGCTTCGCGGAGCGTCATCGCATCTCCGGTCATCGTCAGGGCGTTGGCGCCCTTTTCCTTGGCTTTGGTCACGTCGATATTCTGCACCACGGTGCCCGGATAATAGCCGTTCTCCAGGGCCGGGGCGTACACCACCAGGGGCTTGATGCTGCTTCCCGGCTGGCGGTAGCTCTGATAGGCACGGTTTAAGGTATAGGTATTGTTTCCGCTGATGCTCCGGCCGCCCACCACTGCCACGACCCTGCCCGTTTCGTTATCCACACAGGCTGCGGCTCCCTGCAGGGCATAGGCTCCGGTGTCCTCATTCTTTTCCTGATCAAAGGAAAGCTCGGTATCCAGCGCCTCCTGGATCCTCTCCTGCAGGACGGAATCCAGGCTCGTGCGGATCCGCAGGCCCGCCGTATAGAGCCGGTCCTTTTCGTCCTCGTACTGATCCTCAAAGAGGGCCTGATAGTTCCGGTAATCATTCTTATCCGAAAAGACGGACCGGAATACAAACCCGTCTGTCTGCATCAGATATCGCACCGCGCAGTCAATGGCGTAGGTCGCCTGATAATCATGGATCTGCGCGCTCTTCCGCTCCTTCACGGTGATGCTCTCCGCCACCGCTTCCTCATACTGCTTTTTCGTGATGAAATTCATCTCCAGCATGTCGCCCAGGATCTTGTTGCGGCGGGTAAGGGCGTTCTTCGGCTCCTTCACCGGGTCATAGTAGGACGGGCGGTTCGGGATCGAGCAGAGGTAGGCGATCTGGGAAAGCGTCAGCTCCGAGGCGTGCTTTCCGAAATACCCCTCCGCAGCGGCCTCCAGTCCGTAGTATTGATTGGCAAAGTAGATATCGTTGATATAAAACTCCATGATATCCTCTTTGCTGTATTTCTTTGTCAGATATCCGGAGACCAGGATCTCCATGAGCTTCCGGGAGATGGTGACCTCCCGGGACAGATATACGTTGCGGGCAAGCTGCTGGGTGACGGTGGATGCCCCGTGGGCCTCCACGCCGTGTGTCTTCACATAGTAATAAAGCACCCGGATGATCCCCTTCAGATCGTAGCCCGGATTGGTCCAGAAGGTCCTGTCCTCCACCGCGATAAAGGCGTTTACGGCATCCTGAGGGATATCGGCATAGGATAGATAAGAGGAATCCCCTCCGGAGCGGAGCCGGATGATGACGTTTCCGTCCCTGTCATAAATGATCGAGGACTGGTTGAGCCTGAAGTCGGCTCTGCTTCCGCCCTCCACGATCTCCCTGGCTCTTGCGTCGTATTCCCGGTAATAATTTTTATAAAACCAGACCGTAAAGACCGTTCCCGCCACGATACCGATAAGGAGCAGCACCAGCAGGATGGCCGCAAGGGACCGGAGGAAAAACCTCAGGTAGGAGCGCTGCCTGCGGAGCTTCTTCTGAAGCTTCCGTACAGAATCCGGCATCCGGATCTGCTTCTCTTCCCCCTGCCCGGCCCTTCCGAAGAGCTCATAGGTATCCCCCGGCACCTCTTCCCCGGGATCCACCCGGTAGTCATCGGTGAGATAATCCTCCTCGTTGAAGGTTACCTCATGCTCGGGGACGAACTCCTCCCGCCGGATGTCGTCTTCCCTGTCCATTTCAGAGCTGCTTCAGCCTCGGTACTTCATCCATATGCAGATACCTCGACAGGCAGCGCACGATAAAATCATGATCCTGTACGTGGTTCAGGCCGGATACGATGATCACGCCGATGACCCCCACATCCTCGATGCGGATCGGAAAGCCTCCGCCGGAATTGGCATAGACGGTCTCGTCCATAAACTTCTCCGCCATGGTATGTCCGGAATTCTGCAGATACATATAAAACTCCAGGGAGCTGACCTCCGCCCTGCGTACCGTGTTGAACTTCCTTTCGATCCAGGCTTCGTTGTCAAGCGTGGTCCCGTCCATAAAGGCCTGAAAAACGACCAGTCCCGAGTTCAGCCGGATGCTGATCGCCACCGCGAGTTCCCGTTTGCCGGCTTCCTCCACCATGAGCTTCCCCAGCTCGCAGGCATCCTTCTTTGAAAAATGCGTAAACTGAAGGATCTCCTCCTGCATCCGAAGGATATTCATGACCTCTTCCGCTGTCTTCTCTTTATTCATGATCTTCTCCATGCCGAGCACCTTGTGCGAGGCAGCGCACGGGAAATGTGCCAGTGGCACATTTTGAGCTGCGTTTATCAGCGCTATGCGCTTATGCAGCCGTCGAAATCCGCAAAGGCGATTTCTCGTGTCGCATCATAAGCGATTTGGGCTCGGCACAAATCGCGGTGAAAAAACCGGCTCTTTCAGAGCGGTCTTTCACACTAAACCTCCCTTTAGACCCGGGGAACGGATCCTCCGCCGCGCGCCGGACACATCAGGTACGGCTCCGGTACCGGCGGGACAGCCTTTGTCCGCGGGCTCCGTGAAGCGGGCAGGCCGCAGCTGTAATTCCCCTTAATACAGTATAGCACATTTTATTTAAAACGTTAAGGAGCTGCCGTAATATGCGGCAGCCCCTTGAACAGGATTGTATAGGAAGGGATATTGTCCATATGGACAGTATCATACTATCATATGCAGCGTCACAAAAGTGTCACAGAAATGATATATGACCTTTTGACCTGATATCATATCATTGCTGAGACTTCGAAACCAGATCCGCAAGGGTCTCCTCCGCCCAGCTGTACTGGGACATATATTCCCCGGCAAAGCTGTCGTCCTTACCGTCAAGCCAGTCATAATAGTCGCAGTCGATCCTGGTTAAGTCGATCCCGATCTGCCCGCGCTTCCGGATCACGATATCCTCGCAGCCAAGCTCTCTTAAGGTCTTTGACAGATCCGAGATCAGGTTGCGGACATAGGAGGTATGGCCGGAGATATTCTCTTCGTCCTCCCAGAGCATGGAGATCAGCTTGCCATGGGTGCACATCGCACCCTTTCCGTCTATGAGGATAGCCAGCAGTTCTTTTGTTTTCGCATAAGAGAAGGAAACCGGCTTTTCGTCCACAAAGAGCTCGAAGTCCCCGAAGGTCTGCACCCGTACTCTCCGCCTGATCCTGTGATCCGAAGGGAATCTCAGGTTCTCAAGCTCCCTCTGCACCTTCTCGGGTGTTACCGGCTTTACGATATACCCGCTGGCATGCATGAGGAAGGCCTCCTCCATGTATTTGTTGTAGCCGGTGGTGAAGATCACGTTGATCCTCGGGTTGCAGAGCTTCAGCTGCCTGGCCAGCTCGAGCCCGTTGGAGGTGCGCATCTCGATATCCAGAAATGCCACATCCGGATGGAAATCCCTCGCGTCTTCTATCGCCTCCTCGGAATCCTGAAAGCCTTTGATCTGCGCATCCGGAGCTGCCTTCCGGATCACGTCGGTCAGCCAGGTCAAGGCCAGATATTCATCGTCTACCGCCAGTATTTTCAAGTCCGCCATTGATGTATTCTCCTTAATACGGGATGCAGATCGTTACTGTCGTCCCCTCATTTTTAACACTGCTTATCGCCAGCGTGCCCCGGCTGATCTCCCACAGCCTGTCTCTTACGCTTTTCAGGCCCAGATGCAGCTCTCCGTCCTCCGGGAGCTTCTTCGGATCAAAGCCCACACCATCGTCCTTTACCGTTATCTCCGCATGATCCCCCTTGTCCTGGGTGGCGATGAGGACCGTTCCTCCCCCCTTCTTCTTCATGATGCCATGCTTCACGGCATTTTCCACAATGGGCTGAAGGGAGAGCGGCGGGAGCCGGAAGTCCATGGTCTCGATCTCGTATTCGATGTTCAGATCCTCCCGGTACCGGAGCTTTTCCAGATGCAGATAATGCTTCACATGCTGCAGCTCCTTCTCCATCGTGATCTCCTTCTCCTGGTTCATCCCCTCCAGGTTTCCCCTGAGATACTCGGAAAACTCCCCCACTGCCTGCTGGGCCTTTTCCGGATCCCTTCCGCAGAGCACATAGATCGAGTTCAGCGCATTATAGAGGAAATGCGGCTTGATCTGTGAAAACATCAGCACGATCCGGGCCTTCTCCAGCCTCAGCTCCTGCTCCTGCAGCTTCTTGGCCTGCTCCTTCAGCAAAAAGTTGCTGACCAGGAGCAGCGACATGGAAAGCGCCAGCGGGATATAGGCAAGGTGCGGAAAGAGGATGCGCAAAAAAGAAGCCCCCACAGGAAAAAAGATAAAGGACAGAAATGTCAGGGCTTTTTTCCACCCAAGGGCAGCCCGGTAACGAAATACCAGCCAAATCACCATCAGGATCACAAAATACCCGCCCAGCTGGCCGACCCAGTAATACGGCCCGCGGACCAGTCCCACTCTGGTCTCCCGGAATATCATCCCGTTGAAGCTGGAGATACACCAGATGACAGTATATACGATACAGACCGGAAGCGTGAGCTTCGCCAGCAACCAGCTGACCGGTGCGCTCTCCGAGATACAGTCCGTCACATAAAACACAAAGACAGTCAGAAAGACATAATAGGCAATGAAATCAACGGAGTTCATGATCTGCTTCAGCAGCATGTAGCGCGGATACTTCAGCAGATGGCTTAAAATCAGATAATATACCATGGTATCGGAAAGGAGCATCACGATATCCAGGATCACCATCCAGCCGAAATAGTCCGGCCTCCTCTTCGGGACCCTTCCGCCCTCCAGATGCCCCAGCAGGATCATCAGCATATAGAAGGCCGTTGCGAGCTCCAATGCGAAATTGATATGAGCCATGCTCATGAACGGTATTTTTCCTCCTGCTCCCGGATCAGTGCCGCATCCTCGAAGTAGCTGATCCTCATGGAATCCTTTACCCTCTGAAGGGTCCTTCCGGCGGCTTCGTTGGCCCTCTCCGTTCCCTTCTTCAGCACCTCATAGATATAAGGAATGTCTTTTTCCAGCTCATGCCGCTTTTCCCTTATGGGCTTCAGCTGTGCCTGCAGCACCTCGTTTAAGAAGCGCTTCACCTTCACATCCCCGAGGCCGCCTCTCTGGTAATGCTCCTTCATCTCGTCCAGATTTGCGTAATCCGGGCAGAAGGCCGGGAAATGCTCGTCCCTGCAGAAGGCGTCCAGATAGGTAAAGACCGTATTTCCTTCAAGACTACCCGGATCCGAGACCTTCAGATGGTTCGGATCGGTAAACATGCTCATGACCTTCTTCTGAATATCATCCGGCTCCTCGGCGAGATAAATGCAGTTTCCGAGGGATTTGCTCATCTTCGCCTTTCCGTCGATGCCGGGAAGCCTGAGGCAGGCTTTGGATTCCGGAAGCAGGATATCCGGATCCACAAGGGTTTCGCCGTAGACCGAGTTGAACTTATGAACGATCTCCCTGGTCTGCTCCAGCATCGGCATCTGATCCTCTCCCGCCGGCACCGTGGTGGCGTCAAAGGCCGTGATATCCGCCGCCTGGGAGATCGGATAGGCGAAGAAGCCCACGGGTATGGAGGTTTCGAAGTTTCTCATCTGCAGCTCCGCCTTTACGGTGGGATTTCTCTGCAGCCTGGAAACCGTGACCAGATTCATATAGTAGCAGGTCAGCTCAAAGAGCGCCGGGATCTGAGACTGGATCAGGATCGTGGTCTTTTCCGGGTCGATCCCGCAGCTGAGATAATCCAGCGCCACCTCCACGATATTCTGCCTGACCTTTTCCGGATCCTCCGCATTGTCCGTCAGAGCCTGGGCATCCGCGATCATGATAAAGATCTTCTCATATTCCCCGGACTCCTGCAGCTCCACCCTCCGTCTCAGGGATCCCACATAATGCCCCACATGGAGCCTCCCTGTGGGCCTGTCCCCGGTCAGGATGATCTTTTCTTTCCGTTTCTCACTCATCTTACTCCCCTTTTCCTTCGGAAAGCCGCCGGATCCGCCCCTTCCCTCCGGGTGCTCCGCTCGGCTCTCCTGTTATTATTTCAGATCCGCCGGACCTGCCGACGCTCTCCTGTTCTTTCTTTACAATCCGCCGGACCTTCCGACGCTCTCCTGTTCTTTCCTTACGATCCGTCGGATCTGCCGCACTCTCCTGCTGTTTTTTTCAGGATCCGCACGGCCGCCCCGATGATCCGGTCCGTCACGGAACGGTCCTCTTTTTTCAGATACCGCTCCCGGATAAACCGGAAGGTTTTCGTCTCTCCGTATGCCGCGTAGAGCTTCAGCAGGGCATGGAGCTCCTTTTTCGTTTCCGGATGCATGAGGATCCGGTCCATGGACATTTCAAAGTAGATCAGGGCCGAGTCCGCCGCGTATTTTTCCTTCTGATAGACCTTGGAGGCTGCGAGCCTGTCCATGAACATCTCGATCAGATACCTCTTCGGCATCCTTACCGGAACCATACCGCCCTTTCCGTTGTCCTTCTTTTTTTCCTCCGCGGTATAGTCGATCCAGTATTCGTAATGATGCTTATTCCTTCCTTTATGGTGGATCCAGGCGGAGGAATACCCCCTGTCCTCCCTCTCCGCGTTGTTCGGGCTGCGGTATCCCTGATAATAAAGGCAGCCCGGGATGAATTCCGTGGGAGAATACTTGCTCAGGTCATGGGTAAGCCCCTGCACGTAAAGCCCCGCCGCGAAGCACCCTTCCCTGACGAGGCGCCTGTGTACCGTGATGGTCTGAAAATGTCTGATTCCTTTTAATAGGTCCATATGCCTGTCCATATCCTTCTGATTGTCACAAGAAAAAGCAGATGCAGGGGATAAAACAGATAAAAGAAGTATTTCCAGCGTCTTTTCCCCTGTCTGCCATTATACGCCGTTATCGGCAGGAATGAAAGCAGAGAAAAATACTCGATCGAGCTCAAAAACGGGATCAGGGCCAGGGCGGCGCCGCAAAAGCGGAGCAGGCCGTTCCCCCTTAAGAGATATAAGAGCACGATCAGAAGCACTCCGATATGCTTATAATCCGTGTGAAGCTCCAGGGCGCTTAAGGCGATGAGCCCGACGGAAAGGCACTGCAGCATGATCCGACCGGTAAAGCGGTCGATGAGCACCAGGGCCAGGAGCCCGAAAAAGAGCGTAAAAAAAACATTCTGGTAATCCGGAGCGAATAATCGTCCGCGAAAGGCCAGATCGAAGGGGATTTCCGAGATCAGCGCGAAGACTCCGAGGCGGATCAGATATTTCCGGACATCTCTCGTGTGGAGATAGCCTTCGACGATCAGAAACGCGTAGATCGGGAAAGCGAACCGCCCGACGTAGCGCATCCACATATCACCCCGGAACAGAACAGCTCCGCTGTGATCGATGAACATCGAAACGACGGCAAGGATCTTTAAGGCAAAGACGGTCATTTCCGGGACTTTCCGGAGGTCTTCTTCTCCGGCTTTCCGGGCACTTCGCTGGCGCAGAGCACGGCAATGCAGCGCTGCGGAACCATGATCTCCCCTTCCTCGATACGCTCCGGTGCATCGGCAAAGCCCGTTTCGGTGGACATCACAAGCACCCATTCCTTATCCTTTAAGGGCTTCGGCAGGCGGAATCTGTGATTCTGCCAATGCATGTTGTAGATCACGTAAAAGTCCTTATCTCTCCCTCCGTCGGGAAGCTTTTCATAGGCTCCCATATAGAGAACGGCGAAATGCCGGTTGTAATTGGCCAGATTTGCGGCCCAGGCCTGCTCCCCGTGGAAGGACACGTCCGGATAGCCGCAGGAGATATAATCCATCATCTTCTTGCGCAGAGCGCTCCGGAAGACCGGATGCTCCCTTCTGAGCCGGATCAGCTTCCTCGCGAATTCATAGGTCTCCCTGTGGCGCTCCAGATCTCCCCAGTCGAGGTAGGAGATCCTGTTGTCCTGACAGTAGGCGTTGTTGTTCCCATTCTGGGAATTCAGGAATTCATCCCCCGCCCTTAAAAGCGGCACTCCCTGGCATAAAAGCAACAGGGTCAGCGCGTTCCGGACCTGTTTGAGCCTGAGGGTCAATACCGCCTTCTTCCGGCTCTTTCCCTCCGCTCCGCAGTTCCAGCTGTGGTTATAGTCACTCCCGTCCCGGTTTTCCTCTCCGTTCGCCTCGTTGTGCTTCCGCTCGTAGGAGACCAGGTCGTTCAGGGTGAATCCGCGGTAGGTGGTGATGTAATGAACGATCTCCCCCCGGTCCGGATGATCGAGAAGGTGCATCGTAAAGCTACCCAGCATATCCTCGTCACCCTTCAGATATTTGCGGGCATCATACATGAAGCTGTCCCGAAGGGCTCCGATATTCTTTCTCTTCGGCTGTCTGTCTCCGTACACGGCGTCCAGATCCGGCTCTTCGGCAAGGATCTTCGCATCCGCAAAGATCGGATCGGTAGCGATCTGTGAAAGCGGCAGGCCGATCCCCATGAGCTGGAAGCCGTCGATCCGGTAGGTTAAGAGCCAGTACCGGATGCAGTCCGTGATAAAGGAGGGACGGGTTTCGGGGGTGAAATAAAACTGCATCAGCACCTCGATCCCTTTTCCGTGAAGCGTATCCACCATGGAGCTGAATTCCGTGACGGCATCCCCGGTGGAAAAGGCCTGCTTCGGAGCGAAGTAATTCCCCGGCGCATAGCCCCAGAAATTATGGCGTCTCTCTCCGGAGATCCCGGTCTCCATCGTTTCGACAAAATCATAGGCCGGCTGCAGCAGCACTGCCGTAACGCCCAGATCCTTCAGATAATCCGCTTTTTCCGCCACTCCCGAAAAGGTCCCCGGCGCACTGACGCCGGAGGAGCTGTCTCTCGTAAAGCCCCGGACGTTCAGCAGATAGATCAGGGATTCGTTCCAGGGCACATGGGGCCTCTGCTGACCGAAGCGGATCTCCGGCAGAGAAAGCAGGCCGTAGATCCTGCGGGTGCCGAAGCGTTCATTCCCGATGATCCCCTTCACATAAGGGTCGATGAACTCTTCGTTTCCGATCCTCAGCCGGTAGGCAAAGCGCTCCGGCTGAAGCCCCGTCAGCTTCATGGCGCACACATCCCCCAGCCGGCACTCCTCCGGAAAGGCAACCGACTCCGCCCTCTTCAGTGTCCTGCGGTCGAACAGATCCAGATGCAGCGGCCTTCCGCTGCTGTTTTCAACCGCGATATTGATCGTATGATCCGAGACGCTCACGCCCATCGGCGCAAACGCTCCGTATTCTTTTTTTATTTCAGTCATCCGTTCTCCGTATTTGATCCGGTCTCGTGTTTCTCCCGGCTTCCGT
>CACZNS010000107.1 GCA_902782575.1 uncultured Lachnospiraceae bacterium | reverse complement strand
GAGAGGACCGGGGGACGGTTGTGGATATCCTGATCCCGGATACAGAGGGTCCGATTACTCCATGAGAACTGGGGATCTGTGCGGAAATAAACTTCCATATCGCTTGTCTTCCCCGTCGATAGCGCCATGTCAAAATTGCTTACTTAGCCCGCTATGCGCATAATTTTGTCACGGCACACCCGGCGGGGAATCCATCGCAATATTGTCACTTTATTATTGCACAGCTTCGGAGCGGAAATAGCGGATAATGCGTCGTAACAGAGGAGGAGCCTGAGAGTGTACAGGATCATGCTTGCGGATGACGAAGGGATCGTAACGGATTCCCTGAGGTTCATCATCGACAAAGATTTTAAGGGAAGATGTGAGATCGAGACGGCCAAGACGGGAAGATCCGTGATCGAACTGGCGGAGACATTCCGGCCGGATATCGCCTTTATGGATATTCAGATGCCCGGGATCAACGGGATCGAAGCAATGAAGGAGATCCGCAAGACCAGCTCGGGTACGGTCTTTATCATCATCAGTGCATATGACAAGTTCGATTATGCGAGGGAGGCCATCGGACTGGGGGTCCTGGATTATCTGAACAAGCCCTTCACCAGGGAGATGATCGTGGATGTGCTGCAGCGGGCCATGGAAAAGGTGGATGCCGCGAAGGAGCGCCGCCGGCAGGAGCTGCAGATCCGGGAAAAGATCGAGACAGTCACGCCGATCATCGAAAGCGGATTCATCTATTCGATCCTGTTTCAGGATAATTTCGCCGAAGCGGAAAATTATAAGATGCTGCTCGGGATAGAGGAAGACTATGGTTTTATGATGGTGGTCGCGGCGAAGGATGAGGGGAGCGATACGGAGAACCCGGTAGGTGCCGGGATCAGGATCCAGTCGGAATACGGAAAGATCCGGGAAATGATCAAAGGAAAGCTTTCCTGCATCGTGGGACCTCTGCTTTCCAACAAGATCATCTGCTTCTTTTCCGCGCAGGGAGACAAGGCCGAGTACAGCGCAAGAGTTTCGATCATCGAGCGCAGCGAAGAGCTGGTAAGGGAATTGTCCGGGAAATTTGATGCTTCGTTCCGGATCGGGATCGGATCCGTGGAGCCCCTTCAGTCGCTTTCGGATTCTTACAAGCTTGCGCTGGAAGCGTTGAACTTTTCCAAAGACGAGGTGGCTCACGCGAAGGACCTTCCGGTTGGATGCGTATATGAGCCGGATTATCCGATCGAGCTGGAGAAGCAGCTTTTCATGGCTGCGAGCCGGGGAGACATGGGGATGACGGCGGATATCGCCGGGCAGTTTTTCGACTGGATGCAGGAGGCACATCCGGAGGGCCTTGTGGATGCCCGGTTGAAATGTCTGGAGTTTGTGCTCTGGGCGGAGCATATCGCGTTTGAGTCAGGAGGCATGACATACCGGTTCATGCACCGGTCGGATTATCTGCCGACCCTTATGGGGCTGGAGGGCTTCGGGGAGCTCCGGCAGTGGTTTGTGACAAAGATGAGCGAGGCAGCCCGCAACGTCACCACAAAAAAGGAAGAAAAGCTCGACAGCGTTGTGGAGGAAGCAAAGGTCTATATCCGGAAGAATTACGCAAAGGACATTTCCCTGGACGAGGTATCCGGCAGCGTGGATATGAGTCCGTATTATTTTTCGCGTCTGTTTAAGGAAGAAACGGGAGAGACATTTCTGGAATATCTGACGGGCTTAAGGATCAACAGGGCGAAGGAGCTGATCAGGGATCCGGGGGTTTCGATCAAGGATATCTGCGCGGAAGTCGGCTATTCCGATCCGAACTATTTTTCCAGGATATTTAAGAAGGCAGTCGGTCTGACTCCCACGGAATACCGGGCGGAGCAGAGATAACACAGGGCGCCCGAAGCGCCTTATATTACAGCGGAGACAGACAGATGAAACGATTTGGGACAGGTATGACTCTGATACTGATACTGGCATTGCTGCTGTGCGGATGCGCTTCCGCGCAGGAGGCGGCGGTGAAGGATGTGGAGGAAGGCGACGGAAAGGCGGATATCCGGATCGGGATCGCGTTCGACAGCTTTATCATCGAGCGTTGGGAAAGAGACCGGGATATTTTTGTATCCAGGGCAAAGGATCTGGGAGCGATCGTCAATGTACAGAATGCCAACGGAGATGTGGAAAAGCAGAAGGATCAGATCCGCTATTTTATCGATAAGAAGATGGATGTGATCGTGGTGATCGCGGTAGACAGCTCCGCTCTTAAAAAAGAGGTGGAGGATGCCAGAAACGCGGGGATAAAGGTCATCGCCTATGACAGGCTGGTAAACGACTCCGATGTGGATCTCTACATTTCCTTTGATAATGAGATGGTCGGGAGATACATGGCGGATGCCATCATCGGAAGACTGCCGGAGGGCGGGAGGATCATCAAGATCAACGGCCCTTCCAAGGACAACAATGTGGCACTGGTCAATAAAGGATTTGATGAGGAGATAAAGGGGCACGGTATCGTTGTTTCGGATGTCTATTATGCCTCCGAGTGGAACGGAGAAGAGGCCTTTGATTACCTGAGCGGCAATCCTGACATTGCGGACGGGGCAAAGGCCGTGATGTGCGGCAACGATTCCCTCGCGGGGCAGGCGGTCCGCTATTATTCGGAAAAACGGATGGCGGGGAAGGTGCCGGTGGTGGGGCAGGATGCGGATCTTGATGCGTGCCAGAGGATCGTGGAGGGGACTCAGGCCATGACGGTATATAAGCCGATCGAGCGTCTGGCAAAGCGGGCCGCGGAGTGTGCCGTCGCTCTGGTCCGCGGCCAGAATATCTCTGATGCGGAGGAGATCGAAAACGGGAGCTACAGAGTCCCCTACGTCAGCGTGATGCCGGTCATGGTCGATCAGAAGAATATCGACAGCGTGATCATTGACAGCGGTTTTCATCTGAGAGAGGACGTTTATCTGAAAGAGAGATGACGGGGATAGCACAAATTTGTCCGGACAGGACAATTTTGTGCTACTTCGGTTTTGTGATAAATGCATAAGCAGAGCAATTATTTCCTGTTTTTTCCGGTCAGATTGTATGGTAACATTTTAGATGTGCAGAAATCCTGCACAATCCGATACCATAAATGGTAATTCCAAAGGGAGGAAAAAGAAAAATGAAGAAAAAGTTACTCAGTGTCATTCTTTCGGCAACGATGGTAGCTGCACTTCTGGCAGGCTGCGGCGAGGCAGCTCCGGCTCCGGCGGCAGAAGCTCCGGCGGCAGAAGAGGCTCCGGCAGAGGAAGCTCCGGCGGCAGAGGCTCCGGCAGAGGAAGCTCCGGCGGCAGAGGCTCCGGCAGGCGGCGGCAAGGTTGGTGTGGCGATGCCGACCAAGGATCTGCAGAGATGGAATCAGGACGGCGCAAACATGGAGAAAGAGCTGAAGGAAGCCGGCTACGAGGTAGATCTTCAGTATGCTTCCAACGACGTTCAGACACAGCTTTCTCAGGTTGAGAACATGATCTCCAGCGGCTGCAACGTGCTGGTTATCGCTGCGATCGAGGGTTCTTCACTCGGTGAGGCTCTTGACATGGCAAAAGAAGCAAACATCCCGGTCATCGCTTATGACCGTCTGCTGATGGATTCCGATGCGGTTTCCTACTATGCAACATTCGATAACTACATGGTCGGTACTGTTCAGGGTACCTATGTAAAGGATACACTGGATCTGGACAACGCTGCAGGCCCGTTCAATCTTGAGCTGACCGCAGGCGATCCCGGCGACAACAACGCAGGCTACTTCTTCAACGGTGCTTACGACGTCCTGAAGCCTTACATTGATGAGGGCAAGCTGGTAGTCGTTTCCGGACAGAAGACATTTGAAGAGTGCGCAACTCCTACATGGGCTACAGAGACAGCTCAGTCCAGAGCAGAGAACATTCTCTCTTCCTACTATGCAGACGGCAAGGACGTAGACGTATGGCTTTGCTCCAACGACTCTACGGCACTTGGTGTTGAGAACGCTCTTGCAGCTAACTACAACGGCAAATACCCGATCATCACAGGTCAGGACTGCGATATCGAGAATACGAAGAACATGATCGCCGGCAAGCAGTCAATGTCAGTCTTCAAGGATACACGTACACTGGCAAGCCAGGTTGTTAAGATGGTCGGCCAGATCCTTTCCGGTGAGACTGTTGATGTCAACGATACAGAGACCTACAACAACAACGTGATCACGGTTCCGTCTTACCTTTGCGAGCCGGTATTCGCTGATGTGAACAACTACAAAGAGCTGCTGATCGATTCCGGATATTACACAGAGGATCAGCTGAAGTAATCAGAGAACTCAGATTTCGACGAAAGAAAAGTCGGGGCGGGCCTAGCCCGCCCCGTTTTTCCTTAAAGCCGTGCAGGCATCCGGCACGGATGAGAAAACACCGGTAATGAGTGAGGAGGGAACAGCTTTGGCAAAAGAATTGCTGAGAATGGATCATATTACCAAAACCTTTCCCGGCGTAAAGGCTTTGGATAACGTCAACCTGTCGGTTGAAGAGGGGGAGATTCATGCTCTTGTCGGAGAGAACGGCGCGGGTAAATCCACGCTGATGAATGTTCTGAGCGGGATCTATCCGTTCGGAACCTATGAAGGCGACATCATTTATAACGGAGAGGTTTGCAAATTCCAGAAGATCAAGGATTCCGAGGAAAAGGGGATCGTCATCATTCATCAGGAGCTTGCTCTTGTGCCGCAGATGTCCATCGGCGAGAATATGTTTCTCGGAAACGAAAGAGGAAAAAAGAACGCCATCAACTGGAATGAAACCTATGGCGAAGCAGATAAATATCTGAAAATGGTCGGACTCTCCGAATCGTCCAGAGTGCTGATCAAGGATATCGGTACCGGAAAACAGCAGCTCGTGGAGATCGCAAAGGCTCTTGCCAAGCATGCGAAGCTTCTTATTCTGGATGAGCCCACATCGTCGCTGAACGAGACGGACTCGAGAGCTCTCCTGGATCTGATGCTGGAATTCAAGAAGCAGGGAATGACGATGATCATCATTTCCCATAAGCTCAACGAGGTGGTTTATGTGGCTGACAAGATCACCGTCATCCGTGACGGCTCGACTGTTGAGACCATGAACTGCCACGAGACGAAGATCGACGAGGACCGGATCATCCGCGGAATGGTCGGTCGTGAGCTTACGAACCGCTTCCCGAAAAGGGAAGGAGTCGAGCTCGGTGAGATCAATATGGAGGTGAAGGACTGGACTGTCTATCATCCTCTGTACACGGAGCGTAAGGTTGTGGACAATGTCAGTCTCCACGTGAAAAAAGGCGAGGTGGTCGGTATTTACGGTCTGATGGGCGCCGGGCGGACAGAGCTTGCCATGAGCATTTTCGGAAAATCCTACGGCTCGACGATCACCGGGACCCTTAAGATCAACGGTCAGGAGGTCAGCCTGAAGGATCCCAGGGAAGCGATCAATGCGAAGATCGCTTATGTGACTGAGGACAGAAAGGGGAACGGACTGGTTCTTTCCAATCCGATCCGGGTCAACACTTCCCTTGCCAATATGAAGGGCGTCAGCGAAAAGGGCGTGATCGATAAGGATAAGGAGTATCAGGTTGCGGTCGAGTATAAGGACAAGCTGAATACCAAAACTCCTACCGTGGAGCAGAGCGTCGGTAATCTGTCGGGAGGGAATCAGCAAAAGGTCCTTCTTGCAAAATGGATGTTCACGGATCCGGATGTTCTGATCCTGGATGAGCCTACGAGAGGAATCGATGTCGGAGCCAAATACGAGATCTACTGTATCATCAATGATCTTGTAAAAGCCGGGAAATCGGTGATCATGATCTCCTCGGAGCTGCCGGAGGTTCTCGGCATGAGCGACAGGATCTACATCATGAATGAAGGAAAATTCGTCGGTGAGCTGAATGCGGAGGAGGCTTCGCAGGAGATCATCATGGCGAGTATTTTACAGGCAGGGAAGGGGTGAATGACATGAGTATAAATATCAAAGATGTTCTGAAAAAATATACAATGGTGTTTGCCCTGATAGCGGTCATCATTTTCTTCCATGCCATGACCGGAGGCAAGATGCTCCTGCCTCAGAACGTAAACAATCTGATCTCTCAGAACGCATACGTGTTTGTTCTTGCGGCCGGTATGCTTTTATGTATCCTTACCGGCGGAAACATCGATCTGGCCTGCGGCTCCGTCGTCTGCTTTATCGGCGGTATCGGTGCCGTGATCATGGATAAGAATATCGGCTTTGTCTTTGCCGTGATCGTCATGCTTGTGGGCGGTATTCTTGTGGGAGCCTGGCAGGGCTACTGGATCGCCTATGTAAAGGTTCCTCCGTTTATAGCGACTCTGGCAGGAATGTATGCATTCAGAGGGCTTTCAAACGTTGTACTTCAGGGCTATACGGTAGGTATCAGAAACGAAGCTTTCCTGAAGATCTTCGGAGGCGGTGCGGACTGCTATATCCCGGATCTGTTCGGAAGCGGATCGTTTAACATGACCTGTCTGCTTCTTGGGATCGTGCTTGTGGTGATCTACATCGTTACCACCATGAAGGGACGGATCAGTGCCAGAGCAAAGGGCTACGACATACCGCCGATGTATTCGGTGCTGATAAAAATGATTATCATCAGCGTTGCGGTCATCTGGTTCTTTTTCAAGCTTGCGAATTACAAAGGCATTCCGACTTCACTGATCTGGATCGGTATCGTTCTTCTCGCTTATGCGTATATCACGACCAATACAACGATGGGACGTTATCTCTACGCGGTGGGCGGCAACGAAAAAGCGACGACGCTTTCCGGTATCGATTCCAGAAAGGTATATTTCTTCGCTTATGTAAATATGGGCCTGATGTCGGGCCTTGCGGGTATCCTTACCGTTGCGAGAGCCACGCAGGCGCAGCCCACCTTCGGACAGGGCTATGAAATGGATGCCATCGCGGCATGCTTCATCGGAGGAGCTTCCGCCTACGGCGGTGAAGGAAATATCTTCGGTATCGTGATCGGTGCTCTTCTCATGGGTGTTATCAACATGGGTATGAGTATCATGGGTGTGGAAGCGAACTACCAGAAGGTTGTAAAGGGTATCGTTGTTCTGGTGGCTATCATCTTTGACGTATTGTCAAACAAGAAGAAAAAGTAAGGGAGGAGGAGACATGGGAAAAAATAAAGTATCAGATGTATTAAAAAAGAATGCAATGCTTATTGTCCTCGTCCTGGTATATATCTTTTTCACTGTTATGACGAGCGGACAGATGTTTCAGGCAATGAACTTTAATGCGCTTATCACGCAGAATGCATATGTGTTTGTGCTGGCGACCGGTATGCTGATGTGCATGCTGACCGGCGGCAATATCGATCTTTCCTGCGGTTCATTCGTCTGCTTCCTGGGTGCCATCGGAGGGATCCTGATGACAACAAAGCAAATGAGTCCGGGTTTGTCGATCATATTGATGCTGCTCGTCGGAGTGGTCTACGGCTGCGCTCTCGGATATCTGATAGCGTATGTCAATATTCCGCCGTGGATCGCCACACTGGCCGGATATCTGGCATTCAGAGGCTGGGGTACGGCGCTCCTGAGCGCGAACAGCTCCACGGGAAGTATTTCTCTTGCGGCGCAGAAGGGCTTTCTGGCTATCTTTTCCGGCAAGGTTTTCAGCACGCCGGTGAATCAGACCAATATTGTCTGTATCGCGGCGGGAGTGATCGCCAGTGCTATCGTTGTTGTAACATCCTTTATGAGCAGGGCAACGAAGGTCAAGAAAGGCTATGATGCGGAATCCGTCATGACATTGCTGATCCGGTGCGTGCTTTCCGTGGCTGCGATCATGCTTTTTGCGGTGAAGCTTGCCGGCGCGGGCGGGATCCCGACGGTACTGATCTGGGTGATCGCCATCGTTCTGATCTATGATTTCATTACATCCAGAACAACCATCGGCAGATATTTCTATACCATCGGCGGTAATGCCGAGGCCACAAGGCTTTCCGGTGTAGACACAAAGAAGATCATGTTCCTGGCATATCTCAACATGGCGATTCTGACGGTTATCACAACGTATATCGTTACGGCAAGGTTCCAGGCGGCAAACTCCACAGCAGGCACCAACTACGAGATGGATGCCATCGCGGCCTGCGTGGTCGGCGGAGTATCCGCATACGGCGGCGCCGGAAACGTATTCGGCATGGTGGTAGGTGCCACGCTCATCGGCGTGATCAACCTCGGGATGTCCCTGATGGGAGTGGATGCCAACTGGCAGAAGGTGGTCAAGGGCGTGGTCCTTCTGGCAGCGGTGGTGTTCGATATCCTTGCGGAAAAGAAGAGGTCCTGATCCATGGGTCGCGGAGTACCTCCGAAAGCAGTGCTTACGATCAGGCTCCTGATCGGGCTGTATCTGCTCTATACGGATTATCAGATCTATCCGGATGTGATGGCCCGAGAGGGCACTTCAAAGATCGTAATGATCGGGATCATGGTGTTTTTCGCGGTGGCCGGGATCATTCTGATCCTGATGAGCGGGAAAGAGCTGATAGCCGGAAGAGCAGGGACTGACGGGCAGGAAGCCGGAACCGATTTAGTGGAGGAAGCCCCCGGGGCGGAGACCGGGACCGGCTCATCGAAAGATACTGCCGGGGAGGGATCTGTCAAAGATATTGAAAAAGCGGGATCATCGGAGGATGATCCGGAGCAGAAAAAAGAATAGTAAGAAAGAGGCGGTCCGGTTCGATGATGAGCCGGGCCGTTTTTATACAATATGAACAAGAATTCGTTGACATAGTGGGAAAAGTCTTGTAATATTGTACTATCGGGCAAAAGTCCGAATACTAACAATCATTTTTATGGAGGATCACACATGAAGAAGAAAGTATTAAGTGCATTGCTCAGCATGACAATGGTTGCGGCTCTTCTTGCAGGCGGCGGCGGCGCGGCAGCAGAAGCTCCGGCGGAGGCTCCGGCAGCAGAAGCTCCGGCAGCAGAAGCTCCGGCTGAGGAATCGGCAGAAGCGGTAGATGAGGCAGTTGATCAGGCTGCTGCAGCTACAGCCGGTGGCGGAAGAGTGGCGGTTGCCATGCCGACACAGTCTTCCGAGAGATGGATCAACGACGGCGCGAACATGAAGGCTCAGCTGGAAGAGCTCGGCTATGAAGTTGATCTTCAGTACGCAGAGGATGATGTTCAGATGCAGGTTTCCCAGATCGAGAACATGATCGCTTCCGGCGCTAACTGCCTGGTTATCGCTGCGATCGACTCCGGCGCTCTGGTAAATGTTGAGGATCAGGCAAAGCAGGCGGGTATCCCGATCATCGCTTATGACCGTCTTCTGATGGACACGGATGCTGTTTCTTACTATGCTACATTCGATAACAAGGGTGTTGGTACCGTTATCGGCGAGTACATCAAGGATCATGCAACAAAGGACGGCAAGGTAGGTCTTGATGCCGTGAAGGAAGCCGGCCTGAAGATGAACATCGAGTTCCTGATGGGATCTCCGGATGACAACAACGCTCTGATGCTTTACAACGGACTTATGGAAGTTCTTCAGCCCTATCTGGATGATGGCACACTGGTCTGCAAGTCCGGACGTACTTCCTTTGATGATACCTGTATCTTAAGATGGTCTCAGGAAACTGCTCAGCAGAACATGGAGAACTATCTGACAGGCTTCTATGCAGATGAGAAGATCGATATCGTTGCAAGCGCATTTGACGGTTTCGCATACGGCGCTAAGGCTGCTCTTGAGGGCGCAGGCTACACAGAGGCT
This sequence comes from uncultured Lachnospiraceae bacterium, assembly GCA_902782575.1. Taxonomy (GTDB): domain Bacteria; phylum Bacillota; class Clostridia; order Lachnospirales; family Lachnospiraceae; genus NK4A144. Next base: position 4,566 of record CACZNS010000107.1, on the reverse strand, counting down.
GACTGGCCGCTGATCACAGGTCAGGATGCAGAGCTGATGGCTTCCAAGAACATCATCGCCGGCTGGCAGACAATGTCCATCTACAAAGATACTCGTCTCCTTGCTGCAAAGTGCGTTACGATGGTACAGGCAGTGCTGGAAGGCGCAGAGCCTGAGATCAACGATACAGAGCAGTACAACAACGGCAAACTGGTTGTTCCTTCTTATCTGTGCACACCGGTTGCAGTTGACAAGGATAACTACAAAGAGCTGCTGATCGATGGCGGTTACTACACAGAAGAGCAGCTTGCTGAATAATATCCAACAGGAAAGACGGTAAAGTCTTTGGTGGGCGGCGTTTCGGCGTCGCCCACTTTTAAAAATACAATCGCACGATTGTGATTTTTAACAGTCGAAGAGAGGGAAAGGAATAAGTGCGGGATGTCTGACTATATCTTGGAAATGAACCACATTACTAAGGAATTCTCGGGCGTGAAGGCTTTGGATGATGTTAATCTCAAAGTCAAAAAGGGCGAGATCCACGGGTTGTGCGGTGAGAACGGGGCCGGAAAGTCCACACTGATGAACGTTCTGTCGGGCGTTTATCCATACGGAACATATTCCGGAGATATCGTCTATAAAGGCGAGACATGCAAGTTTAAGGATTTGAAAGAAAGCGAGGCCAAGGGCATCGTTATCATACATCAGGAGCTGGCGCTCTCTCCCCTGCTTTCCGTGGCGGAAAATGTATTTATCGGAAATGAGCAGACAAGTATGAAGGGCGTCATCGACTGGACGGCAACCAGAAAGAAAGCGCAGGAGATGCTGGCAAAGGTCGGACTGGAGCATGAGGACGTTAACGTTCCGGTCAATTCGCTCGGTGTCGGCAAGCAGCAGCTGATCGAGATCGCAAAGGCCATGGCAAAGAAGGTCGATCTGCTGATCCTAGATGAGCCGACAGCTGCATTAAATGATGAAGAGAGCAAAAAGCTGCTGGATATCATGCTGGAGCTTAAAAATCACGGTGTGACAAGCATCATCATCTCACATAAGCTGAACGAGCTGGAATATGTCTGTGATGCATTGACGATCATCCGTGACGGACACACGATAGAGACACTGAACAAGGGTGTTGATGAATTTACGGAGGACCGGGTCATCAAAGGCATGGTCGGCCGTGAAATGACTAACCGTTATCCGGTACGGGAAGGCGTTGAGCTCGGAAAGGTCATTTTTGAAGTCAATAACTGGAATGTATACCATCCGGACGATGGTGAGCGTCAGATGATCCGGAATATCAATATCAGTGTCCGGGCGGGAGAAGTGGTCGGTCTGGCAGGCCTGATGGGTGCCGGGCGTACCGAGTTTGCGATGAGTCTTTTCGGGAAGAGCTACGGTCAGAAGATCTCCGGAACCGTAAAGATCAACGGGCAGGAGGTTCACCTGAACAGCGTCAAGGACGCGATCGACAGCAAGCTGGCTTATGTGTCCGAGGACAGAAAGACCTATGGACTGGTTCTGATCGACGATATCAAGCATAACATGACGATGGCGGCGCTGCGGAAATTCTTCTCGAAGAAGGGTGTCGTAAACGCAAACGATGAGATCGTATCGGCAGAGGAATATAAAAAGAGGATCAACGTAAAGGCAAATTCCATCGAGCAGACGGTCGGATCTCTTTCCGGAGGAAATCAGCAAAAGGTCGTGCTTGCAAAGTGGATGCTGACTCAGCCCGATGTCCTGATCCTGGATGAACCGACTCGAGGCATCGACGTCGGAGCGAAGTATGAGATCTACTGTGTCATCAATGATCTGGCGAAGGCCGGTAAGGCGGTCATCGTGATCTCTTCCGAAATGCAGGAGATCATCGGAACCTGTGACAGAGTCTATGTTATCAATGAGGGAGAAATTGCCGGAGAGCTGAATAAAGACGAGGTATCACAGGAAAAGATCATGCAGTGCATTATGGCGCACAACAGAAAAGGAGGAGAATAAATCATGGAGAAAAAAAAGACAGCCAATCTCGACATGAAGCAATACGGTATGTTTATCGTATTGATCGCGGTGTTTCTTATCTTTGCGTTCATGACAGGGGGCAAGAATCTTTCCCCGGCCAATATCAATAACCTGATCCTGCAGAACAGCTACGTGGTCATCCTTGCGACAGGTATGCTGCTCTGTGTTCTGACCGGTAACGTCGATCTGGGCGTGGGTTCTGTCGTTGCTCTCTGCGGCGCCGTGGTCGGTGTGCTTCTGATCGATGTGAAGGTACCTATGGTGGTGGCGATCCTGGCCGCGTTGATCGTCGGTCTGCTCTGCGGTATGTTTTCCGGATTCTTCATTTCGGTCATGGGAGTACCGCCCTTCATTGTTACGCTGGCAACGATGCTGATGGGCCGCGGTGCCACTTATACGATCCTGAAAGCCCAGACCAAGGGCCCCTTCAATGCAAGCTACAATTATATCGGAGCAGGCTTCCTGTTTCCGAATGCCAAGATCGGCAATTTCAATATGATCTGTCTGCTTGTTGCGATCATTGCAACGGTATTCATTATCATCGGGGAAGTAAAAGGGATCGCCACAAAGAAAAAATACGGTTTTGCACAGAATCCCTTCTATCAGACCGTGATCAAGGATGGAATATTCATTTTCCTGGTATGGTTTGTACTGATCAAGCTCGGACAGTACAGCGGATTCCCCTTCGTGCTGGTGATCATGGCATGTATCGTCGGAGTTTACCATTTTATTACGAGTAAGACTGTGGCAGGCCGTCAGATCTACGCGCTGGGCGGCAACCGTAAAGCTGCACAGCTCTCCGGTATCAAGACAGACCGTGTGTTCTTCTGGGTTTATACCAACATGGGCTTCCTTGCAGGTGTGGCCGGTGTGGTTCTCTCCGCCAGAAACGGTTCGGCAACGCCGAAGGCCGGTGATCAGTTTGAGATGGACGCCATCGCATCCTGCTACCTTGGCGGCGCGGCTGTGGCCGGTGGTGCCGGAACCATTTTCGGAGCTGTTATCGGAGCGTTCATCATGGGTGTTCTGAACAACGGTATGTCCCTTTACGGATGGTCCACCGATATTCAGAAGATCGTCAAGGGAGCGGTCCTTCTGGTTGCGGTTACGGCAGATCTGATGTCCAAGAGGAAGAAGTAACACAGAACGATAAAGAATGTAAAAATGATCGTAAAGGCGCAGACTTGGTTCTGCGCCTTTCATTTGTTATACTGTAAATATGGAATTCGATATTGAAGAAGAACTGAAAAAGCTGCCGAAGGATCCCGGAGTCTATCTGATGCACGATGCGGAGGATAATATCATCTACATCGGAAAGGCTGTCAATCTGTTTAACCGGGTCCATTCCTATTTTCGAAAGACAAACAAAAGCGCAAAGATCCTGAAGATGGTGGATCAGATCGCATATTTCGAATATATCATCACGGACTCGGAGCTGGAGGCCCTTGTGCTGGAGTGCAATCTGATCAAGGAGCACAGACCCCGGTACAATACCATGCTGAAGGATGATAAGACCTATCCTTATATCAAGGTTACGGTGAATGAAGATTATCCCAGGATCCTGTTCTCCCGAAGCATGAAAAAGGACAGATCCAGATATTTCGGGCCCTATACCTCGGCCTACGGTGTGCGGGACACCATCGAACTGATCAATAAGATCTTCCGGCTTCGTACCTGCAACCGGAAGCTTCCCCAGGATCAGGGCAAGGAACGGGTATGCCTGAATTATCATATCCATCAATGCATGGGTCCCTGCAGGGAGGGCTTCTGTGAAAAGGAGCAGTACGACGAAGCGGTCCGGGGAGCGCTTGATTTTCTGACCGGAAATTATGATCCGATCCTCAAAATGCTGGAAGCGCAGATGAATAAAGCCGCGATCGAAATGCGATATGAGGATGCCGCGGGCTACCGTGATCTGACGGAATCGGTCAAGGCAGTGGCGCAGAAGCAGAAGATCACCTCTTCCGGAGGAGAGGACAGGGATATCATCGCACTGTACCGGGACAGGGAGGATGTGGTGGTGCAGGTCTTTTTTGTGAGGGACGGCAGGCTTATCGGAAGGGATCATTTCTTTATGACGCATACCGTGGATACCTCGGAGGCCGAGATCCTGAACGAATTCGTCAAGCAGTTTTATTCCGGAACCCCGTTTATCCCGAGAGAAGTGATGCTGGAGTGTGAGATCGAGGATCAGGAGCTGATAGAAGAGTTTCTGGGAGAAAAGAAAGGCTCGAAGGTTTCGCTGACCGTACCGGTCAAGGGTCAGAAGGAGCGCCTGGTGGAGCTTGCCAAGAAAAATGCGGAGCTTATCATGATGAATAATCATGAGCGGATGAAGCGGGAAGAGGGCAGAACGATCGGGGCGGCAAAGGAGATCGCAGAGCTTTTGGGTCTGGAGAGCGCGAATCGTATGGAATCCTATGATATCTCCCACATCAGCGGCTTTGATTCTGTAGGATCCATGGTCGTATTCGAGAAAGGAAAGGCAAAGCATTCGGATTATCGGAAATTCAGGCTCCGTTCCGGGATCGGAAACGACGATTACGCATCCATGCGGGAAGTGCTGACACG
>CACZNS010000106.1 GCA_902782575.1 uncultured Lachnospiraceae bacterium | reverse complement strand
ATGACTTTTTGCGGACGAAATCGGAAATTGTCCGCAAAAATCCCGCGTTCCGCGGGACTCCCCCTGCCTTCGGCAGGAGTCGGTCGAGTACGATCATTGATTTTCTGATGAAAATCAATGATCTATGAGCATCCGTACCGCGCATAAATGCCGCGGTACGGCAGAGGTATAATAATGAAAAACAAGATAAATAAACCTGTACGGAACGGTGCCGTAAAGGTGCCGGTCATTATGCAGATGGAGGCCCTCGAATGCGGTGCGGCCTGCCTTACGATGATCCTCGCCTATTTCGGCAAGTGGATCCCGCTGGAGCAGGTGCGGAAAGACTGCGGCGTTTCCCGGGACGGCTCCAACGCAAAAAATGTGCTCCTTGCGGCAAGAAGCTACGGGCTCAACGCCCAGGGTTACCGCTTCGAGCCGGAGGAACTGAGAAAAGAAGGGCAGTTTCCCTGCATTGTCCACTGGGAATTCAATCACTTTGTGGTGGTGAACGGCTTCAAGGGGGATAAAGTCTATGTGAACGATCCCGCGCGAGGCTCCGTCAAAATGAGCATGGAGCAGTTTGACAACGGCTTTACCGGCATCTGCCTGATGTTTGAGCCGGGGGAGAAGTTCGAGCCCGGCGGTAAGCCGAAGAGCGTGCTGGAATTTGCGAAGAAGCGCCTCTCCGGAGCCAGTGCGGCCATCATTTTTGTGGTCCTGACAACGCTGATCAGCTCTCTTGCGGGGATCATCATGTCCGGCTTTTCCCGGGTCTTCATCGATCAGCTCCTGTCCGGGCTGAATACGGAATGGCTGATGCCCTTCCTTGTGGGCCTGTCCGGCCTTACCCTGATCCAGATCGTGGCCGCCTGGATCCAGACGATCTATTCCTTAAGGATCAACGGAAAGCTGGCGGTGGTCGGCAATACGTCGTATCTCTGGAAGGTCCTGCAGCTTCCGATGGAATTCTTTACCCAGCGGATGGCGGGGGATATCCAGCAGCGGCAGGCTACAAACGAAACCATTGCCAACGACCTTGTAAATACGGTGGCGCCCCTTGCCCTCAATACCATCATGATGATCTTTTATCTCGTTGTCATGCTGCGCTACTCACCCTTCCTTACCGCCCTGGGTCTGGCGGCGGTGCTGGGGAATGTGTGGGTCTCCAGGATCATATCCGGGAAGCGAGTCAATATCACCAGGGTCATGATGAGGGATCAGGGGAAGCTTGCAGGGACCACGGTCTCCGGCGTGGAGATGATCGAGACGATCAAGGCCAGCGGAGCGGAGAACGGCTTCTTTGAGAAGTGGTCCGGCTATCAGGCGAGCGTCAATACCCAGAATGTCCGCTTCCAGAAGCTGGATGCCTATCTCGGCGCGGTTCCCACGCTTCTGACCAGTCTGGCGGACATCCTGGTGCTGATCTTCGGAGTGGGGCTCTGCATCACGGGACAGTTTACGAAAGGCATGATCCTTGCGTTTCAGGGCTTCATGACGGAATTCATGGCTCCCGCCGGGCAGCTTATCACTGCCGGGCAGACGATGCAGGAGATGCGTACCCGGATGGAGAGGATCGAGGATGTGATGTCCTACCCCTCGGATCCGGCGTTTCAGAAGGAGGAAGGGGAAACGGATAAAGCGGCGGTGAACTTTGATAAGCTTACCGGGACCGTAGAGATGAAGAACGTGACCTTCGGCTACTCCAGGCTCGCGCCGCCTCTGATCGAAAACTTCAACCTGAGCCTGAAGCCCGGTAGCCGCGTGGCCTTTGTGGGTGCGTCGGGCTGCGGCAAGTCTACCTTAAGCAAGCTGATCTCCGGTCTTTACCAGCCCTGGAGCGGCGAGGTCCTCTTTGACGGCAGGCCCATTCATCAGATCGACCGGAGCGTCTTCACCGGATCGGTGGCGGTGGTGGATCAGGATATCATTCTGTTTGAGGATACCATCGCCAACAATATCAAGATGTGGGACAATTCCATCCAGGATTTCGAAATGATCATGGCGGCCAGAGACGCGCAGCTTCATGAGGATATCATGATGAGAGACGGAGGATATCAGTATAAGATCATCGAGGGCGGCAAGGATTTCTCCGGCGGACAGCGCCAGAGGATGGAGATCGCCCGGGTGCTCGCCCAGGATCCCACCGTGATCATCATGGATGAAGCAACCAGCGCCCTGGATGCGAAGACAGAGTATGAGGTCGTGAAATCCATCAAGGACAGAGGGATCACCTGCATTGTGATCGCACACAGGCTTTCCACAATCCGCGACTGCGACGAGATCATCGTGATGGACCGCGGCAAGGTTGTGGAGCGGGGCACGCATGATGAACTGATGAAGCTGAACGGGGCGTATCTGCAGCTCGTAAGCAACGAGTAAATGAAGGAGGAAAGACGAAGCGGAGGCGAAGGCGGAGCTTTGAGGCCTGAGCAGGGAGCGGAGTCGCAGAAGATAAAAATGGGTGGTTGGTTTGACGAACAGATCCGTGAAAGAAAGCGGATCGATAACGATGTATTTGAAGATTCCTTCCTGGAGATCGCCGGAGCTGTCATGGGAAGGAAGCTTTCCGCCGCGCTGAATGACGAGCGGCAGAAGGCGAAGGATGCCATCGATGAGATCCTGAAATATTATCATGTAAAGACCAGGGAGGTGCCGGAGAGCATCAAGGACATGAACGAGGTCCTCGAATACCTGATGCGTCCTTACGGCATCATGAGAAGAAATGTGAATCTCGATCCCGGCTGGACCAGGGATGCCATCGGGGCGATGCTGGGCACGAGAAAGGATGACGGCAGCGTGGTCGCCCTGATCCCCAATCCGGTCCTGGGATACACGGTATACGATCCGGAGGACGGAAAGCTGAAGAAGGTGAGCTCCCGGGACGAGAAGCTCTATGACGTGGAGGCTGTGGCATTTTACAAGCCCCTTCCGATGAAGGCTATCGGCGTAGGCGGCCTGCTGAAATATATCTGGGACAATATCACCATCTCGGATCTGGTCTATTTTACGGTCATGACGCTGGTGGTGACATTGATCGGCACATTGATCCCGAGACTGAACAAGCTGCTCTTTTCGGATGTGATCAACTCCGGGAGCATCAGGACCCTGCTGGCGGTGGCGGTCTACATGACCTGTGTGGTGGTGAGCTCCACCCTGTTTTCCACAGTGAGGACCCTGCTGATGACAAGGCTTACCACAAAGCTCAATCTGAGCGTGGAGGCTGCCACGATGATGAGGATCCTGTCCCTTCCGGCCAGCTTCTTTAAGGACTACAGCTCCGGAGAGCTTTCAAACCGTTCCCAGTACATCGGGGCATTGGTGGATCAGATGATCAATATCGGACTTTCCACGGGTCTGACCTCTCTCTTTTCCCTGATCTACATCGGGCAGATCTTTATTTATGCCCCCTCTCTCGTATATCCCTCCATCATGATCACGTTGGTGACCGTTATCGTTTCTGTGATCACGGCGCTGATGCAGATGAGGATCTCGAAGAAGAAAATGGAGCTGGCATCCAAGGAGAGCGGCCTGAGCTACGCGCTGATCTCCGGCATCCAGAAGATCAAGCTGGCAGGCTCGGAAAAAAGAGCCTTTGCCCGCTGGGGAAAGATCTATGCGGAGGAGGCCGGGCTCATCTACTCCCCGCCCATGTTCCTTAGGATCAATGCGGTGATCACAACGGCCATCACGCTGATCGGAACCCTGGTCCTTTATGCGGTGGCCGTGGAGAGCAGGGTATCGGTCGCGGATTATTATGCCTTTAATTCCGCATACGGCATGGTCAGCGGCGCCTTCCTGTCCCTGGCCGGGATCGCCCTGCAGATCGCCCAGATCAAGCCGATCCTCGAAATGGCAAAGCCCATCCTTACCGCGGTCCCGGAGATTGCGGAGGAGAAGCAGGTGGTGGAGCGTCTCTCCGGCGGAGTGGAGCTGAATAATATCACCTTCCGCTATAACGAGAGCATGCCTCCGGTTCTGAACGATCTTTCCTTAAAGATCCGCCCGGGGCAGTATGTGGCCATCGTCGGGAAGACGGGCTGCGGCAAGAGTACGCTGATGAGGATCATGCTGGGCTTTGAGAAGCCGCAGAAGGGT
>CACZNS010000105.1 GCA_902782575.1 uncultured Lachnospiraceae bacterium | reverse complement strand
GGAAGCATGATGATGTTCAGAGGAGGAGTGATCTGGATCTCACAGTCCATCTCGGTCCCGGCTCCGGATGAGCTCAGATTTTTCGGCGCGGGCTACATGCCCGAATGGGGCCCCAACACGGGAATGAATAATTCCACCCTGCTTCTGGGGATCGTCGGTATCCTGGTATTCATCTATTTTGAATTAAAAAAGCATAAGCATTCCTCGGAGATCACGGGAAATAAGGCGCCGTTATGGCCGGTTATCGCAAGGATCGTCCTGGTGGGGGTTATCATAGCGTATTTCACCAGACTGTACGGAACGGGGCGCGAGGGTACATCCTTCCCCATCCCGGGTCTCATCCTTCTGATCCTCGTGATCGTATATCACATCATCACGCAGAAGACCCGCTTCGGCCGCCATGTATACGCGGTTGGCGGAAACAAGAGCGCGGCAGCGTTATCCGGTGTGAATGTCAGTAAAACCTACTTCCTTACCATGATGAACATGTCCCTTCTGTCGGCAGTGGCCGGGATCCTCTTCGTGGGCCGATCCACGGCGGCAGGTCCCGCGGACGGAACCTCATGGGAGATGGATGCCATCGCTTCGGTCTTCATCGGCGGCGCGGCTGTTTCGGGAGGTGTCGGTACGATCCTCGCCACCATGGTCGGAGGTATGGTCATGGCAGTTCTGAACAACGGACTGATGCTGATGGGCGTGGGCGCAGACAAGACACAGGTGATCAAGGGTCTGGTCCTCCTGCTGGCGGTAGCCTTTGACGTATACAATAAGAAGGCCGGCAGGGTCTCCATTATCGGAAAGCTTTTCCCTTCAAAGGAAAGCGAACAGTAATTTTGAAAGGATTACCGGCAGGTAGCGCTGCCTGCCGGCCCTGATATAAGGAGTTCATTATAAATCAATTATTTTTAATCTAAAGGAGGAAAATTATGGCAAAGAAAAAGGTAATGGCTCTCATTCTTTCGGCTGCACTTGCGGTTACGGCACTTGCGGGCTGCGGAGAGGCACGGGAGGGTTCTGCGAATGCGGCAGCGGATGCGTCTGCGGCAGCGGAGAGCACAGAAGCGGGAAGCGATGAAGGAGCAGCTGCTGACGAAAGCGCAGCGGCAGGCGCAGGCTTTGAGGCGGACGCTACGATCGGTGTTTCTCTTCCCTGGCTCGGCACACAGAACTGGAAGGAAGCAGAGACGATGTTTACGGAGCAGCTTACGGAAGCAGGCTTCAAGCCCATCGTGCAGGCAGCGGATCAGAAGGTTCCTCAGCAGCAGCAGCAGATCGAATCCATGATCGAAAACGGCGCGAAGGTCATCGTTGTGGGGCCTATCGACGGCACGCAGCTGGGAAGCGTTTTGGAGAAGGCAAAGAGCTCGGGAGTATATGTGATCGGCTATGACAGACTGATCGAGAATACGGAAGCGGTTGACGGTGTTGTGCAGTTCGGCAGTGTCCGGACAGGTGAGCTTCAGGGACAGGCTCTGTTAGACGGCCTTAAGGCTCAGAAGGGCGAGGGCCCGTACAATGTAGAGCTTTTCGGCGGCGGCCCGGCGGATCCCAACGCTCCGAACTTCTTTAAGGGTGCTATGTCCGTTCTGCAGCCCGAGATCGATGCAGGCAATATCGTGATCGTATCCGGCCAGACAGACTTCACGCAGTGCGCTACAGAGGACTGGGACAATGCAAAGGCTCAGAAGAGAATGGATTCCCTCCTTGCAGGCAACTACAGCGACAAGGAGATCGACGGTGTGCTCTCTCCGAATGACGGTATCGGACGTGCCATCATCACGGCATGCGAGGATGCAGGCCAGCCGAACCCGGTTGTTACGGGTCTGGATGCTGAGAACGAGTCCGTTGAGTGGGTATGGCAGGGTAAGCAGTACTGTACAGTAGCAAAGCCCACCCAGGATCTGGTCGCGAAGTCCATCGAGATCATCAAGTCCCTGCAGGAAGGCAGCGGTATGCCTGCAACGGATGTGTCCACAAACAACGGCAAGATCGATGTTCCGATCTACGAACTGGATCCCGTAGTCGTAACAAAGGACAATGCGAAGGAAGTGTTCGCAAACGATCCCGACCGTATGGCTCTGCTGAAGTAAGCAAACAATACAGAGAAAACCTCCCGGAATCCCCGCAGGAGCACTCCTGCGGGGCCGGTTATAAGGTTTTACATTTTCCCGACGGGGCAGAGATGCATTTCTCTGCCCCGTTAAACGGATCCGGGGACGGAGCGGGGAGCCATTTTTGCGTGTGAAACGCCGGATGGCCCCTGACTCCGTCCCCGGTGTATTTAAGGTCTTGAAAAATAAGTCGGTAAGCAATACAATGATGGAAGGGTCAAAAGGCAGGGTGTCTTTAATACTGCCTGACAGAACAAAAAGCACTGGTCAAATACAGGAGAGAAGATTATGGCAAAAGATGTGGATTGGTCGAACCTTGGATTCGACTACGTGAAAACAGACAAACGTTATGTCTCCAATTATAAAGACGGCAAATGGGACGACGGTGTCATCACCGAAGACGACAAGGTCGTGATCAGCGAGTGTGCGGGTGTGCTGCAGTATGCGCAGACGGTCTTTGAGGGCCTGAAGGCTTATACCACGGAAGACGGCAGGATCGTTACCTTCCGGCCGGATCTGAACGCGGAGCGCATGATAGATTCCGCCAGCCGTCTGGAGATGCCGCCGTTTCCGAAGGAGAGATTTCTGGACGCGGTGAAGCAGGTGGTGGCCGCAAACAGGGAATGGGTACCGCCCTACGGCTCCGGCGCAACTCTTTATATCCGGCCCTACATGTTCGGCTCCAATCCGGTCATCGGCGTGAAGCCGGCGGAGGAGTATCAGTTCCGCATCTTCGTGACTCCGGTGGGCCCGTATTTCAAGGGCGGAGCGAAGCCGATCACCGTTAAGATCAGCGATTTCGACCGGGCGGCTCCCCACGGCACGGGCCATATCAAGGCAGGCCTGAATTACGCCATGAGTCTGCATGCCATTGTGACAGCCCATAATGAGGGCTTTGCGGAGAATATCTATCTGGATCCCGCTACAAGGACAAAGATCGAAGAGACAGGCGGCGCGAACATCATCTTCATCGATGGGGACGGCAATGTGGTCATACCGAAGTCGAATTCGATCCTGCCCTCCATCACAAGGCGGTCGCTGATGGTCGTGGCGGAGAAATATCTGGGACTCAAGGTCACACAGAGGGAGGTCCTGCTTTCCGAGGCGGAAAACGGCGACTTTAAGGAATGCGGACTCTGTGGTACGGCAGCGGTGATCTCTCCGGTGGGAAAGATCGTGGATCACGGAAAGGAATATGCCTTTGCTTCCGGGATGGATCAGATGGGACCTACGCTTCAGAAGCTCTACGATACGCTGACCGGTATCCAGATGGGCCGGCTTGAGGCACCGGAAGGATGGATCTATGAAATCTGACCTTTAAGGATCAATGTACGGGAGGGCTGTGCGAAGACGGCACAGCCCTCTTTTTGAGCAGGGAGAAAAAGCGCGGGACCCCCTGGCGGGGGATCGCAAAAGAGACGCAGGATCCCTTTGAGAAAGGGATTGCAGAAAAGCGCAGGATCCCCTGGCGCGGGGATCCGTCATGACAGGAGGCAGGATTGAACTGGATCGTCAGTATTCTGGAGGGGGCGGTTTTTGCCGCGGTACTCATCCCGGCGGTACGCCGGTTTCGGAAAGCGGGGCCGTATCTTTACGGCTGCTTCATGCTGATCGGGATCGTCACGGTCTATCTGCTCTACCGCGGGCAGGACGAGACGGTCTGGCCCTTCTTTGTTCATCCCTATGTTTCGCTTCTGATCGTGGATCTGGCGGATCTTTTGGTCAATAAAAAAAGCAGATATGAAAAGCTGTTTCTCTGGCCGTTTTTCGTGCTGCCCGCCATGGCCGGCTTTGTCACATGCTGCGGATGGATCCTGAACATCCATGTATTCCGGGAGCTGTTCAGAACCTTCTTTTAAGAGGAAGGGCGGCCGGGATCCGGCGCGGCGAACGCCAAAACGAAAAAACGGTGAATGAATAAAATAATCGTACTCGACCGACTCCGGCCGAAGGCAGGGGGAGTCCCGCGGGACGCTGGATTTTTGCGGACAATTACCGATTTCGTCCGCAAAAAGTTTTATCGTTTATTATAAGTATCTGTCTTGACAGAAGGAAAGGATAACAGAATGATCACGGAAAAGAACGGATTGTTTCAGCTGCATACGGCAAATACCACTTATGCGTTTCAGATCCTGCCCTCCGGGCAGGCGGAGCATCTCTATTACGGAGAGCGGATGAATATCAGGGACGCAAAGGCCCCGGCAGACCGGAAGGTCTATCCCGTCGGCTGCGGTGTCTGGTATTCGGAGGAGTATCCCACCCTCTGCCTGGAGGATCTGAACCTGGAGGCCTCCGCGCCGGGAAAGGGAGACTTAAGGGAGCCTCTGGCCGAGCTTCGCTTTCCGGACGGAAACCCGGTCTCGGATTTCATTTATTCCTCCCATGAGATAAGGGACGGGGGCTTGACCTTACGGGATCTGCCCACGGCTTATCCCTCGGAGATCAATAAAGGGGAGGATGCGGTGCAGACCCTTACGGTCACTTATCAGGACCGCAATTATCCGGTGGAGCTGATCCTGACCTATACGGTCTATCCGGACTGCGATGTGATCACCAGAAGCTCCGCCATCGTCAATCATATGGAAGAGGAGCTTCTGATCGACAGGCTCCTTAGCCTGCAGCTGGACTTAACCGGCAGCGGCTACCGCTTCACCACCTTCCGGGGAGCCTGGGCCAGGGAGATGGACAGGGTGGACAATGTGATCCGATGCGGAACTTATGTAAACCAGTCCCTTTCCGGAGTCTCAAGCAACCGGGCGAATCCCTTTGTGATCGTAAGCAGCCCGGAGACCACGGAGGACGCGGGGCTTGCCATCGGCTTTCATCTGATCTACAGCGGCAATCACTACGAGGCGCTGGATGTGAACGCCTATGAAAAGACCAGGATCGTGACGGGGATCCACCCCCGGGGCTTTCGGTGGAGGCTCGGAAAGGAAGAGCGATTTGAGACCCCGGAGGCTGCCATGAGCCTTTCGATGCGGGGCTTTGCCGGCATGAGCCGGAGCATGCATGCCTTCATCCGCTCTCATATCGTAAGGGGGAGCTGGAAGGAGAAGGAGAGGCCTGTCCTGATCAACAGCTGGGAGGCCGCCTATTTTGATTTTGATGAAGAAAAGCTCCTGAAGCTTGCCCGGAGCGCAAAGGATGCGGGGATCGAGCTCTTCGTGATGGACGACGGATGGTTCGGGAAGCGAAACAGCGACACCTGCTCCCTGGGAGACTGGGTCGTAAATAAGGAAAAGCTTCCCGGTGGGATCGAGGGCATTGCAAAGAAGATCCACGCCCTCGGCATGGATTTCGGCATCTGGGTGGAGCCGGAGATGGTGAATGAGGACAGCGACCTCTGCCGCGCCCATCCGGACTGGGCCGTCCGGGTTCCCCGGAACCGGTACAATACGGAAAGCTCCGTCACCGCCTCCGGAGATCCAGAGGGGAATTCCCGGCAGATCGCCGGCGAAGCGGGATATCTTTCACAGGCCATCGGCAGGACGCAGATGATCCTGGACCTCACCCGGAAGGAGGTGCGGGACTGCATCGTGGAGCAGATGAGCGCCGTGTTCTCCTCCGCCGGGGTAAATTACGTGAAATGGGATATGAACCGGTATTTTACGGATGTCTACTCACCGGCCCTTCCGGCAGAGCGGCAGGAGGAGTTTCCGCACCGCTATGTGCTGGGGCTTTATGATGTGATGAAGAGGCTTACGGAGGCCTTTCCGGATATCCTGTTTGAAGCCTGCGCTTCCGGCGGAAACCGCTTTGATCCGGGCATGCTCTGCTATATGCCGCAGATCTGGGCAAGCGATGATACCGATGCCATCGAGCGGGTCTCCATCCAGGAGGGCTACAGCTACGGCTATCCGATGTCGGTGCAGGGAGCCCATGTATCCGCCTGCCCGAATCATCAGACCCTTCGGATCACGCCCCTTGATACCCGGTTTCATGTGGCCGCCTTCGGCCTTCTGGGCTATGAATGCGATCTGACCGCCTGCACGGAGCAGGAGCTTCAGGAGATCCGGGAGCAGGCAGAGCTCTACAAAAAATGGAGGGAGGTATTCTTTAGGGGGACCTTCTACCGCCTCGGCAGGGGCAGGAGCACGAGATGGGCCTGTGTGTCGGAGGACCGGAAGCGCGCGGTATTCATGATGGTGCAGGGCAAGGCTTTCCCGAATGTGTTTGAGGAAAGGGTTACGATGAAGGGGCTCCTGAAGGATACGGTCTACCGCTTTACAAACCGCAGGCCGTCCGCGGAGGGAGGAGCCGGACAGGAGACGGAGGAATACGAGCTGACCGGTGCGGAGCTTATGGGAAGCGGTGTGACCCTGACCCAGGGCTTCAGCGGACTGGGCGGGAGCACAGGCCAGGTCCGCCTGTATCCGGACTATGCTTCCCGGATGTATTTTATGGAGGCTGTTGATGAGTAAGAAGGCTGCCGCCAATCTGGAGCTCCTGCTTGCCGCCTTCATCTGGGGGACCACCTTTGTGGCCCAGAGCATCGGAATGAACGATATCGGGCCTTATTCCTTTCAGGCCATCCGTACCTTTCTGGGGGCTGCGGCGATCATTCCCGTGATCCTGATCCGCAGATCCGCGGCAAAGAAAAACGGAACGTACCGGAAAATGACGGGGAAGGACTTCCGGAGACTTCTGATCGGCGGAAGCCTTACGGGAGTGGCCCTGGGCTTTGCCTCCATGAGCCAGCAGGTCGGGATCCTTTATTCCACGGTGGGAAACGCCGGGTTTCTTACGGCAATGTATCTGGTGCTGGTGCCGGTCCTCGGGATCTTCATCGGGCGGAGGGCGACGCTTAAAAACTGGATCTGCGTTGCGGTGGCGGCGGTCGGAGTCTATCTGATCAGCGCCGCGGACAGCGCGGCTATTTCGAAGGGGGATCTGCTGCTCATAGCCTGTGCCTTTCTTTTTTCAATCCAGATCCTTCTGATCGATCATTTTTCCGGATCCCTGGATCCGGTCTGCTTCTGCTTTGTGGAAATGATGGTGAGCGGGCTGATCTGCTCCGTGCCGATGCTCCTCCTGGAGACGGTAACGGCGGAAGCGGTGCGCGCCGCCGCCTTTCCGATCTTTTATGCCGGGGTGATGAGCAGCGGAGTGGCCTATACCCTGCAGATCGCGGGGCAGAGGGATGCCGAGCCCGCCATCGCGGTGCTCTTTATGAGCCTTGAGTCCGTATTCTCCCTGCTGGCCGGGATCGTTGTACTCCATCAGATCCCCACTGCCCTCGGCTTCCTTGGCTGCATCCTGATCTTTGCGGCGGTGGTGGCCTCGCAGCTGGATCTGAAGCTCATCCGCTGCAGATCCTGACGGAGCATCTGCAAACAAAAACCGCCGTTTTCCGGCGGTTTCATGATATCTGCTCTAATTCACGCTCATTATGGCCTTTTGACCATGACATCCTTCACATTCCTATCTGCACGGCTTTCCTTCGGAAAAATCCGCTTATACAAAGAATTCCAGCACAAAGACCACGGCGCAGCAGAGGATGGATACCGGGAAGAGCCCAAGCCCCGCAAAGGCCGCCACGATGCCCAGACAGAGGGCTGCCGCACCGGAGACGGGGCTCTGGGTGGCATCCAGAATGGCCGGAAAGGTCATGACCGCCAGCGTGACATAGGGTACATAGTACAGGAAGCTCTGGATAAAAGGATTTTTGATCTTCCCGCGGATCAGGGTCAGAGGAATGATCCGGATCAGGTTGGTGGTCACGATCATGATGAAGATGTAGATCCAGACAGAATGGTTCATGACGCTGCCTCCTGATTCTTCTCCGGAGTCCGGGGCGCCGCCAGGGCTGCCGCGGCGGAGATCAGGATCGTAAGCAGGATGGTGATGGTTCCGGAGCTTAAGCCGAGATTCCGGATCAGATCCATGCGGTTTGCCAGAAAGCTTAAGAGGAACCCTGCCGCCACGGCGATGAGGACCGCCTTATCCTTCTTTCCGGGAGGGATGATGATCGCGATGAACATTCCGTAGAGGGCCACGCTTAAGGCGGAAACGGCCCGGGCGGGAAGCACGGAGCCCGCAATGATGCCGAACATGGTCCCCGAGGCCCAGAAGGGGGAGGAGATGGCGAAGGCTCCGAAGGTATACCAGGGATTCAGGGGTCCGCTGTAGGCGATGGAAACGCCGAAGATCTCATCCGTTACACAGAAGCCCGTAAGGATCCGTAAGAACTGGGGAGTTTCCGGCGCGAACTTCTGGGAGAGAGCCGTGCTCATCAGCAGATATCTCAGGTTCGTGATCAGGCACATGGCGATGACGCTTATGTAGTCTGCATGCTGCTGCACAAGGGTGTAGACGCCGTATTCCCCGGCGGAGGCCCGTGTGAAAAGGCTTCCGATGAAGCCCTGCAGCGGAGTCAGTCCGCATTTCTTTGCCATAAAGCCCAGGGAAAACGCTACGGCGAAGTAGCCAAGCGCAATGGGAAAGCCCACCCGCAGACCTTTTCTGAAAGCAAGTTTATTATCCATAAAATCCCTCTTGAATTATGTAAACTGTAGATATATTATAGTTATCGGACAGGATGATTGCACTTTCCTGATCCTCAAATGCCGGAAGAAGCGCATTTGGCAACTATATGGTTATCGGACAAAGGTGATCGCCGGCCTGCCCTGCCGGCAGACCGTTAAAGAGTATAGCATGTTCGGGAGCGGGATACAATTCGTGCATGCACCGGGGAATGATGGAATGATGAAATGCAGACTGTATGAGAAACAGGATAAGGATCTCTTTGGAGAGGTCCGCAAGATGATGAAGGGTGACAGGGAGCCTGCCGAGCAGGTCTATCATCTGTCCAGAAAGTATATCGCAAAGCTGATCATGGATGTGTCGGAGGATCAGGAGGGCTTCTGGAAGGTCCTGAAGGATGCCTATGAGCAGATCATGACGGGGATCACGGAGCTTTCGGAGGCGGAATCCTTCTATCCCTACGCGGGCAGGTTTACGACGGAGGCGAATTACCGGTATATCAAGGAAAACCGGAAGGAGCTGTTGGAGACTGC
>CACZNS010000104.1 GCA_902782575.1 uncultured Lachnospiraceae bacterium | reverse complement strand
TCTGTGGAGACCGTCTCCGGATTGCAGTTGACGATGATCGTCTCAAAGCCGAGCTTCTTAAGAGACTGCGCCGCATGCACGCAGCAATAGTCAAACTCGATCCCCTGTCCGATCCGGTTCGGACCTCCTCCGAGGATCATGATCTTATCCTTCCCCGCCTTGACGGGATTGTTGTCTTTTGACAGATAGGTCGAATAGAAATAAGAGCTGCTCTCCGTACCGCTCACGTGGACCTGATCCCAGGCTTCCACCACATCCAGAGCCTCCCGCTTCATACGGATATCCTTTTCCGGTATCTCCAGGATCCCGCTCAGATATTTATCGGAGAAGCCGTCCTTCTTTGCCTGTATCAGCTGCTCGTCCGGCGGAAGCTGCCCCTTCGACTGCACCAGCTTTTCTTCTTCCTCCACCAGCTCCTTCATCTGCTCTATGAAATAATGCTTCACATGAGTCAGCTCATGCAGCTCCTCTATCGTCGCTCCTTTTCTGAGAGCCTCGTACATAATAAAGTGCCGCTCACTGGACGGACTGATCAGCATCTTTAAGAGCTCTTCCTTTGTCAGCTGATCATAGCCGTTTACATGCCCGAGACCGTAGCGCCCCTTCTCCAGCGAACGGACCGCCTTCTGGAACGCCTCCTTATAATTCTTTCCGATGCTCATCACCTCGCCGACCGCGCGCATCTGGGTTCCGAGCTTATCCTCCACTCCCTTGAACTTTTCAAACGCCCAGCGGGCAAATTTCACGACCACGTAATCCCCTTCCGGCTTGTAGCGGTCCAGGGTTCCGTATTTTCCGCAGGGCAGATCCTTCAGGGTAAGCCCCGTAGCAAGCTTTGCGGAAACAAGAGCGATCGGGAAGCCCGTCGCTTTGGAGGCCAGCGCAGAGGATCTCGAGGTACGGGGGTTTATTTCGATCACGATGATCCTGTCGCTCTTCGGATCATGTGCAAACTGTACATTTGTCCCGCCGATAACGCCGATATGCTCCACGATCTTGTATGCCTGCTCCTGCAGCCGCTTCTGCACATCCTCGGATATGGTGAGCATCGGTGCCGTACAGAAGGAATCTCCCGTATGCACCCCCATGGGATCCACATTTTCTATGAAGCAGACCGTGATCATATTGTTGTCCTTATCCCGGACAACCTCCAGCTCCAGCTCTTCCCAGCCGGAGACACACTCCTCCACAAGCACCTGATGCACGAGCGATGCCTGCAGCCCCCGGTCACATACTGTTTTTAATTCTTCTCTGTTGTAGACCAGGCCTCCGCCGGTACCGCCCATCGTGTACGCGGGCCTCAGCACCACGGGATATCCCAGATCATCGGCGATCTTTAAGGCTTCCTCCACGCTGTAGGCCACCTCGCTTCTGGCCATTTCGATCCCAAGGCTGTCCATGGTCTTCTTAAATTCCACACGATCCTCGCCCCGCTCGATGGCATCCACCTGCACGCCGATCACCTTGACATTGTATTTATCCAGTATTCCTTCTTTATAAAGCTCTGCGCAGAGATTTAAGCCGGACTGGCCGCCGAGGTTCGGAAGCAGGGCATCCGGTCTCTCCTTTGCGATGATCTGCTCGATCCGCTTTGCGTTCAGCGGCTCGATATATGTCACGTCCGCCATTTCCGGATCGGTCATGATCGTAGCCGGGTTGGAATTGACAAGTACGATCTCATAACCGAGACTCCTGAGCGCCTTGCAGGCCTGCGTCCCGGAATAATCAAACTCACACGCCTGCCCGATCACGATCGGCCCCGAGCCTATTATCAGCACCTTATGAATATCTGTTCTCTGCGACATGAAGCTCCTCCTGTCTCTCTTGCCATTTTTACCGACAAGTATTTTACCATGATTTTTACGACTTGAAAATGCTTCCTTGCAACATATTACTTGATTCCCTCATCTTTCCCGCATAGAATGATGATAAGCGGTAATTGCCCCTGACCCGGCCGTGGTACCCGGGACGGAGGGCGAACAGAAAGGAGATTTCTTATGAGCTGTGAGATCAACGAAAGAAAAGTGGCCGTGATCGGCTGCGGTTTTGTAGGCTCCGCTTCTGCCTTCGCATTGATGCAGAGCGGCCTTTTCTCGGAAATGGTGCTTCTGGACGCCAATCAGGACAAGGCGGAGGGAGAAGCTATGGATATTTCCCACGGTGTGCCCTTTTCCAAGCCGATGAAGATCTACGCCGGCACCTACGACGACATTAACGATGCCGCCATCATCGTCATCACGGCGGGCGCCGCACAGAAGCCCGGCGAAACCAGACTGGATCTGGTACAGAAAAATGTTAACATTTTTAAAAGCATTATCCCGCAGATCAAGCCGGACTATCAGGGGATCCTGCTGATCGTCGCAAACCCGGTGGACATCCTGACCTACGCCGCCCTGAAGCTCTCCGGCCTTCCGGAAAACCGGGTGATCGGTTCCGGCACGGTGCTGGATACCGCCCGCTTAAAAAGCCGTCTCAGCGAGCATCTGGCAGTAGACAGCCGCTGTGTGCACTCCTTCATCATCGGTGAGCACGGGGACAGTGAGATCGCTGCCTGGAGCAGCACAAACGTATCCGGTGTGCCGTTGGACGACTTCTGTGAGATGCGTCAGCATTTCGAACATGAGGAAGCAAGAGAAGCCATCGCAAAGGATGTGAGGGAAAGCGCATACGAGATCATCGCCAAAAAGAACGCCACCTATTACGGCATCGCCATGGCCGTAAAGCGCATCTGCGAGACCATCGCAAGGGATGAAAAATCGATCCTTCCCGTTTCCAATATGATGCACGGCGCCTATGATATAGACGGGATCGTACTGAGCATGCCGGCGATCGTCGGCAGGGACGGTGTAGAAACCCAGATCCCGATCTCTCTGAACGAGAAAGAAAAAGCCGCCCTTCAGGCTTCGGCAAAGATCCTGAAGGAAACGGCGGAATCTGTCGGTCTCTAACCCTGAGCCTCCGTCGGGGTATCCTCCTTCGGCAGACCGGCAAAGAACCATCTGCAAAAGGCAGCCGAAGGAAGAAACGCCAGAATATAAGCCAGCGGCTGTGCTTCCTGAATGCCCGCCAGTCCCCGCAGCTTTGCGAGGATGAGGAGCGTCGGGATAAAGCACAGTCCGCTTCTTAAAGAAGAAAGAACCGCCGCGCCGACTCTGCGCCCGGTACTCTGAAGCAGCATTTCCACAACCATACAGAACGGCAGAAAGGCCAGTGCCGCACACTGAAGCCTTAGAGCACGCGTTCCGATCACGATCACGGCCGGATCATCCCGGAATACGCCGATCAGTCTCCCCGAAGCAAAAAACACCACCGCCGCTATGATGAGCATCAGTCCCTCTCCCAGAAGAAACGTAAACCAGAAGCCCTGTCTCACACGGCTGTACTTACCGGCTCCGTAATTAAAGCCGCTGACCGGCTGAAAACCCTGGCCGATCCCCAGCGCAACGGAAAAGACAAAAAAGACGATCCTGGAAACAATACTCATGGCTGCCACCGCCTCGTCTCCGTAGACGGCGGACTGGCTGTTCAGGATCACCGTCGCAAGGCTCCCGAGGCCCTGCCTGAGCAGAGAGGGCAGGCCTGTCGCCATGATGTTAAAAAGAAACCGGAGATCCCATACGATGTTTCTGACGGAAAGCCTGCAGACAGTCTTTCCCCGTAAGAACATGCTGAGCAGGATGCAGAAGCTGACCGTCTGACTCAACGCCGTGGCAAGCACGGCGCCTGCAATCCCCATCCTGAATCCGAACATGAAAACCGGATCCCCGAGGATATTCAGGCCGCCGCCGATCATCAGCCCGATCATACCGAGGGCTGCCTTTCCCTCATAGCGGAGCAGATTGTTCAGCACAAAGCTGGCCGTCATAAACGGAGCTGCAGCGAGGATATAGGAGATATAGGTTTTGGCAAAGGGCGCTATGGTCACGGTACTCCCGAGCATCATGACCAGCGGATCCAGCCAGATATACGCTCCCACGGCGATCAGCAGGCCGGAAAGCAGTGCGAAGAAAAAGCCGGTCGATGCGGTCCTCGAGGCTTCTTCCGCATTCTGCTGACCCAGCAGCCTGGATAAAATACTGCCTGAGCCCTGACCGAACATAAAACCGACCGCCTGAATGATCGCCATAAAACCGAACACCACTCCCACGGCACCGCTTGCGCTGTTTCCGAGCCTCCCCACAAAGGCCGTGTCCGCCAGATTATAGACATTTGTGATAAGCATGCTCAGGATCGTGGGGATCGAAAGCCCGATGATCAGTGTCGGGATCGGCGTCCGGGTCATTTTTCTGTATTGTGCTTTGGAAGAGGTTTTATTCGCCATAAATTTCGCGCTTCTCCTGCGAAAAAAGCGCCGGAGCTCAATGCTCCGGCGCCCGAATCCCATGATCTTATCAATACTTTACATTGTTGATCTTAACACCCGGTCCCATCGTAGGCGCTACCGAAATGCTCTTCAGGTACTGTCCCTTCAGGGCTGCCGGCTTTGCCTTCTGGATCGCTCCCATCAGGGCATTGTAATTCTCCACAAGCTTCTCTGTGGAGAAGGAAGCCTTTCCGACCGGCACATGGATGATATTCGCCTTGTCCAGACGGTACTCCACTTTACCGGCTTTGATATCCTGGATCGCCTTTGTCACGTCCATCGTAACCGTTCCGGCTTTCGGGTTGGGCATCAGTCCCTTCGGTCCGAGTACCTTACCGAGACGGCCGACCACGCCCATCATATCGGGAGTCGCAACCACAACATCGAAATCCAGCCAGCCTTCATTCTGGATCTTCGGGATCAGCTCCTCGCCGCCCACATGATCCGCTCCGGCTGCCTCCGCCTCGGAGAGCTTATCACCCTTGGCAAAGACCAGTACGCGTACCGTACGGCCGGTTCCGTTGGGAAGCACGACAGCTCCTCTGATCTGCTGCTCCGCGTGTCTTCCGTCACAGCCTGTCCGGATATGTACCTCGACGGTCTCGTCAAACTTTGCCGTCGCTGCCTTCTTAACCAGCTCCATTGCCTCTTCCGGCTCATAGAGCTTTGTGCGGTCTATGTTCTTTGCCGCTTCCACATATTTCTTTCCATGCTTCATGATTCGACCCCTCCTTATTTCTCTACTTCCACACCCATACTGCGGGCGGTACCTGCGATCATACTCATGGCTGCCTCCAGAGAAGCCGCGTTCAGATCGGGCATTTTTGTCTTCGCGATCTCTTCCAGCTTATCCTTGGACAGGGTTGCCACCTTGGTCTTGTTCGGTGTGCCGGATGCCTTCTGAATGTTGCAGGCCTTCTTGATGAGTACTGCTGCGGGCGGAGTCTTCGTAATAAACGTGAAGCTTCTGTCTGCATAGACTGTGATAACCACCGGAATGAGCACATCGCCCATATCCGCAGTCTTTGCGTTGAACTGCTTTGTGAATTCAACGATGTTCACGCCGTGCTGACCCAGTGCAGGGCCGACAGGCGGTGCCGGTGTCGCTTTTCCGGCAGGGATCTGTAACTTGATGTAGCCTTCTACTTTCTTTGCCATAATGGCGCCTCCTTACATTCTCCCATATAAAATGGGTTTGTGGTTATGCGGGCGGAGCTTGTCCCTCCCACGATATCTATGTGATCGTCAAAGAATCGGCTCTTCGACGCTCTCACATCCCTATTTGAATAACGATATCTGATCGTAGCTGATGTCCACCGGCGTTTCGCGTCCGAAAAGCTCGACCATGATCGTTGCGGTGCGCTTGCTGTTGTCCATCCTGGCGATGGGACCGATGGTATCTCTCCAGGGTCCGGCAACAACCTGAACCGTATCGCCGACGCCGAAGTTGATCGCCATATTCTCCACGTGGATGCCGAGGGGCTTCATCTCCTCGTCCGTCAGCGGAACCGGCTTGCTTCCAGGCCCGACAAAGCCTGTCACGCCTCTGGTATTCCTTACAACATACCAGGTATCCTCATCCATGATCATATTGACAAGGACATATCCGGGGAACATCTTCTTTTCAACTTCCTTCCGCTGCCCGTTATCCTTGGTCTCTATCACAGTCTGCGTCGGAACCCGGACCTCCAGGATCCTGTCCTGCAAATGCCTGTTCTCGATCGCCATCTCTATATTTGCCTTCACCTTTTTCTCATAGCCGGAATAGGTGTGGGCCACATACCAATGCGCTTCTTTTTCAGCCATTTCAGCCATTTATGATCTCCGTTTTATCTGATAATGAAATTGATCCCATACTGCAGCATTCTGTCGATCAGTGCGATAAAGGCTCCCGTGATCACGGAAACGACAACCACTGCCACAGTCTGCCGGTACAGTTTCACGCGGTCAGGCCAGATGATCTTCTTAAACTCAGCCTTCACGCCCTTCCAGAATGAACCGGTCTTTTTCGCGACCTCGTTCTCTTTTTTTGCTTCTGCTTCCGCCATATCTTTGCTCCTTATGATAAGAAAGAAACCCCTTCCGAAACAGTATTACTTTGTTTCCTTATGAAGTGTATGCTTCCTGCAGAACTTGCAATACTTGCTGATCTCCATTCTGTCCGGATGCGTTTTCTTATCTTTTGTGGTATCATAATTACGGTTTTTGCATTCTGTACATGCCAATGTGATCCTTGTGCGCATATCGTATCTCCTCCATAAGTGCTTTCCGGCACTTTTTGCGATAAAAAAAAGCGGTTCTCCGCTCGTCGTTTATTCAATATAACATGCCGGAGATATCATGTCAATAAAATTTCTTTAAAAATATGGATAAACCCTTGCTTTTCTTGACATTTCGTGATACGATCTAAACGTATAAATGGATTGTTATACATTTTTACGTTTATTTATGTCCCACAAATTCATGGATGAAAGGAGGGGACGCTCATGGCTGGTTTTGCATTAACCAACATCTATAACAACTATCTGACGACTTATGCGCCGAGTCTGCCGGGTACCCGTTACGATACCCACAAACGCAGCGAGCTGAAAGGCATCTATGAGTCGATCTTAAGACAGGCAAAAGAGTCTCCTCTGTTTCTTCTGGATACCAGGGCGGATACGACAAAATTTGCGATCAATATGAAAGAGAATGCGCGGGAGCTGAAAAACACCATCTCCTCGCTTTCTCCAGATGACGCTGTCAGCGTTCTCGATAAGAAAACCGCTTACTCTTCCGATGAAGACATCATCACAGCCAAATTCATCGGCGATTCGGACCGCAAGGTAAATCCGGAGGACGTGCCCTCCTTTGAGATAGAGGTAAAGCAGCTCGCGGGTACTCAGGTCAACCTCGGGCATTTCCTTCCGGCCGACGGCATGGAGCTTCCGCCGGATGCCTATTCCTTCGATATTCATATCAACGACACGGATTACGAATTCCAGTTTAATATCGAAACGGGGGATACCAACAAGGATCTGCAGGAAAAGCTCTCCCGCCTGATCAATCGCTCCAATATCGGTGTGGATGCATCCGTTTCGGAGGATGCGGACGGACGGTCCGCCCTTCGTCTGGAAAGCCATGCGACCGGCCGGCTGATCGATGACGGCGACATTTTCAGAGTATCCGACGACAACACCAGCAAGACCGCCGGGGCGGTAGAATATTTCGGGCTTTCCGACATCACACAGCCCGCGAGGAATGCGGTCTTTACCTTAAACGGAAATGAGCATTCGGCTTATTCCAATTCATTTACCATCGATAAATCCTATGAGGTCACTCTCCGGGGAGTCAGTGAAGAGGATAAGCCGACCACCGTCGGCCTGAAGCCGGATGTGGATTCCCTGGTCGGCAATATTTCCGATCTGGTCAGGGGTTATAACGATTTTGTGCGCCGGGCCGCGGAATACATCGCAAGCTACGGCAGCTCTGCGAAATTCAATTCGGAAATGGGCTCGATCCGCAATCAGTACCGGAACGAGCTGGATGCGGTAGGTCTTACCTTCTCGGAGGACGGGACCATCGATATCGACAAGGGACTGCTGGAGAGCTCCGCGGGTGAAGGTGATCCCCACAGCACCTTAAGGGCGATCTCAAATTTCACTTCCTCCCTTGTAAATGAAGCCCAGCGGATCTCCCTGAATCCGATGAACTATACAAACCGCGTGGTCGTGGAATATAAAAATCCGGGAAAGAACTTCCCGAATCCTTATATCACAAGCATGTATTCCGGAATGATGTTCAACGGATACTGTTAGATCAGCCGTTTCACGAGGTCAAGCGCCTCGCGGACCGTATCATCCATATCAAAATACCGGTATTGTCCAAGCCTCCCGCCGAAGACCATACCGGTTTCTTTTTGCGCAAGTGCCGCGTACCGCTCATACAGGGCATTGTTCCTTTCATCGTTCACAGAGTAATAAGGCTCGTCGCCTTCCTCACGGGCCGCCGGATATTCTCTGGTGATAACGGACTTTTCCTTTGAAGCGTCCGGATTCTCCGGCTCAAAATGCCTGTGCTCGATCACCCGAGTATAGGGGATCTCGTATTCTGTATAATTGACTACTGCATTTCCCTGTACATCGGGACAGTCTGCGATCTCCGTTTCAAAGCGCAGGCTCCGGTACTCAAGCTTCCCCAGCCGGTGATCAAAATATTCATCGATCATACCCGTAAAGATCACCTTTCCGGCAAGCAGCGAAGGATCCTCCCGGTGCTTCAGATAATCCAGCCCCGTCCGGACCTCGATCCCCTTTAGCAGCTTTTCGGCCATGGCGGTATATCCGCCGATGGGGATCCCCTGATATCTGTCGTTGAAATAGTTGTTGTCGTAGGTGAAGCGGAAGGGAAGTCTGCGGATGATAAAAGCCGGAAGCTCCGAGGCCCGTCTGCCCCATTGCTTTTCCGTATAGCCCTTGACCAGCTTCTCGTATATATCCCGTCCGCCCAGAAGCAGCGCCTGCTCCTCAAGGTTTTTCGGCTCCGTGATCCCCGAAGCCCTCACTTCTTCGATCTGCTCCCGGATCTTTGCCTTCGCCTCCCCGGGCGTCACCACTCCCCAGAGCGCATGGAAGGTATTCATATTAAAGGGCAGATTATAAAGCTCATCCTTATAACGGGCGATCGGTGAATTGGTATACCGGTTGAAATCGGCAAACCTTTGAACATAATCCCACACCTCCTTATCCGAGGTGTGGAAAATATGCGCTCCGTAGCGGTGCACATGGATCCCTTCGATCTTTTCGGTATAGATATTCCCGCCGATATGCTCCCGCCTGTCGACCACGAGTACGGATCTGCCCGCATCGGAAAGCTGCCTGGCACAGACTGCGCCAAACAGTCCTGCCCCTACGATCAGATAATCCCTCATAAGCTCAGTCTCCGTCCTCTTCCCAGATCGGACTTTTACCGTAACGGCACAGACATTCCCCTATTCCGATGATCATAAAGATGATGGGCGTGCAGATGATCTGCTGATAGCAGAAGAAATTATGAGCCATGTAACCGAGGATACAAAGCACCGGGGCGATCACCTCGGGCTGATCCGGGGACTTTTTCGTAAAGCGCACCATCGCACTGATGAAGATCCCGATATACGCGGCCGCTCCGACCAGTCCCACATTGGTCACTGCTGTCATCCATTCGTTATGGGCGCAGGTAAGGATGGTGTTCTCACCCCATTTCTCCACCAGCTCCGGTGAATGATATTTATACACCAGGTTGAAAAATCCGTCCGGACCCGCCCCAAAGAGCTTGCGCATAAAATCGCAGTCAAAGAAGGTCTGCACCGTGATGATCCAGGAGGAGCCGCGGTTATTTCCCCAGTAGGTATCAAAAAGCAGATAGTTGTTATCGCTCTCCAGAGCCGTTCCCTTAAACACACCCTTTGTATTCAGGGTGACATACAGAACGATCAGGAAAATACCGGCTCCCAGCAGGATCAGTGCCGCTGTGCGGATCCATTTCCACTTCGTGATATCAAGCTTTTCCTGCTTCTCCAGCAGGATCAGACCTGCGTAAACGGCAATGGACAGGATCAGCAGAACCCAGGTGAAGGCACCCTTCGAAAAGCCCATCATCGTGGAAGAGAGCTCGATCGCCCTTTCCGAAAAGATGGTCTGCAGGATCCCCATAAACTTCCAGCTTGCAAACATGATGATCAGGATTTCAAAGAACCGTTTGATCTGCCTGTTCTCCCGGAAGGAATAGCAGAACAGACCCATCAGGGTGGCAAAATAGGCGGCAAACGCACTGTCGGAATTCTGCACGATCATCGTCATGCAGGACAGGGCCACATACACGCCGGAAGCGATCCGGATCGGCTTTTTTTCATAAAACCAGAATGCAAACAGGCCGATCGGAAAGATAATGACCATATAGCTGGAAAACCAGGTGGCCTGTCCGAGGGTAGACACAAAGTTAATATAATAGCCCGGATCCAGCCCCACATACATCTGCATCGGATCGATCATGAAACGATGCAAGATACAGAGCAGAAAAACAATGGCAGATACCGAAAGATAAATGATCAGACAGATCTCATCCCATCTCCAGAAGCGGGAGGTGAAATAATACAGCAAAACAAAGGCCAGCTGCGCCAGAAGGCCCATGTACCAGCCGTCGTAGCCGTAGAGGATCGTACTCTTATACGGAGAGAACAGATAAGACAGAAGGCAGGCTACGGCATAAGCAAGGACAAATTTATCGATGATCGAGGTCTCATTAATATTCCAGTATTCCTTCAGCTTGTCCTTTCCAGCAAGATAGATCTGATACCAGGTGAATACACCGAGCAGGGCAATGATCGCAACCAGTGTGACCCATTTGAAGAAATGCCACTTCGCATCGCCCATATTATAGTATTTGTCTTCATAATAAAGGGGATAGATCGCGAACATAAAAAAGACATAGACCGCCGTGATCTCCTTTAACAGCTTTTTCGGGGCAGGCGACGGGATCACATTTGCCGAAGCCGCCGATTTTCTTACTCTTCCCATGAAATTCTCCTTTTAACTTATGGTGCTTAAACCCTAAATCGTTATTATAATACTCCGGCTGTTAAATGTCGATAACGATTGCAAAACAGATAAGGGGGCGATATTCAGTGACCGTGTTGATCATATAAGCACCCGGCTTTATCAAGCATTCTGCTGACGGCAGCCTCCTCCGCGCAATACCGGCTCACGGCCTCACGGCCGTTTCGGATGATCCCTGCAGCCTCCTCCGGATCCTTTTTCATTTCAAATATACTGCGGACCAGCTCCTCCTTGTCGCTGTATCGGATATAATCCCGCGTTTCAAGGATCTCCGGCGGCAGTCCGCAGCCGTCGGAAAAAAGCAGCCTGCCTTCCCTTAAGGCAGCGATCCCCTCCGCTCCCGCTTCATCAAATCTTGTCACGCACCACTGATCCGGGATCCGCTCTGCGGCAAGGAGCTGCTTTATCTTATCCGTCTCCTCCCGGATGACCCGGGCCCGGAGAATGCAGCATCCGTAAAGATATCGAAGATCCGTTGTCTTCTCCCGCCCGGGAAGCTCCAGAACCTCTCTGAACTCCGAAAGGATCTCATCCGTAAGGGCTCCGCAGATCACATCCTCCTCCGGCACAAGCCTTTGAGCATCCATTAACCCTTCAAGGTACCTTCTCTCCGGCTCCCCCAGGCCCGAAAGCAGTCTTTCGCAAAGCTCCGGAGCGGATATACCCGGGGGCTGTTCCCGCTTCTCCGGCATCGGAACCGCTTCGTAATACACATTTTCCGCTCCCAGCCGGATCAGTCTTTTTGCAAGCCTCCTGTCGGAAAGGAAGATCAGGCTTCCTCCGGAAAAGAGCCCCGCCTGAAAAAGCTCGGGAGCCGGGCCTGCTCCGAGCCAGAACACGCAGGGTATCCCCCTTTGCAGGCAGATCCCCTGCAGCTCCGGATCAAAGCGCGTTTCAAAAACCAGATCCGGCGCGGTATCGAAAACACTCTGCTTCAGCCTTTCCCTGTCCGCCAATACGGAGCTTACGGAAAAGCCCGTAAGGATATCCGCGATCCGGTACGCATATGGACTTTTCGCGATCAAAGCCTTCATCCCGTTCTCCTTTAAGGACCGGCCCCGGATCCCCCCGGGCCCAAAGAAAAAACCGGCTTCAACCGGCTTTTCATCAGCTGCCGCAAATCCTCCCGGCAAATTCCTCAAGCGACCCCGCGATCATATCGGGCTTCTCCTGCCCGAGCCTTGCACAGACATCGCATTTATAGCTTCCGATAAAAACGGTCTTCACGCCCGCTGCCCTTCCGCAGAGCACATCGGTGAAGGAGTCTCCCACCATATATGACCTTTCGGGATCGATCCGGTACTTTTCCCGTGCCCTGAGGATGAGTCCCGGCTGAGGCTTCCTGCAGGTACAGCCTTTGATCAGAAAATGCTCCCTTGTAAGCGGCTGTTCCTCGGGAAAATGCGGACACATAAAGATCTCGTCGATCGGATCCTCCCCTCCGTCCGCCACCGCTTCCCGCATGGTGCGGTTGATCTCACAAAGCTTTCCGAAGGTAGTCTTCCCCTTGGCCGCTGCCGGCTGGTTCGTAACGATAAAAACGTAAAAACCGGCTTTCTTAAGCTTCCGTACCGCTTCCGCCGCACCGGGAAGAAGCCTCAGCTGCTCCGGCTTCATGGGCGAATCCAAAAGCTCCGTATCCTCATTATAAACGATCTCATTGATCACACCGTCCCTGTCCAGGAAAACAGCGGGGCGAGGCTCTTCAAAGCGGCTTTTCGCATACTCCGTAAATTCCCGGTAGGATTCCGGCGACCCGATCTCATAAAACCGCCGGTCCACAACAAGGCCCGCCAGCTCCCCTTTTACGGAAAGCTCATGCTGAAGCCCTGCGAGGTCGAACCGCTCTCCCTCCGGAAAGGCTTCAAACAGGGAGCGCTCAAACATATTCACGCCGTAATCGATGTACTGCATCCGCTCCGAACGGGTCTTTTTATCATAGAGAACGAGCTCTCCGTCCTCATAGATCACGTTGCTCGTATCATATCTTCCCTTATTGTGAAGCAGGGTCATCAGCGAGCGTTTCCCCTCTGCCTTGCCGAGGGCATACCGGTAGAGAACCTCCCGGTAATCGATATCCATGTAGGAATCCGCATAGGTCAGAAGGAAATCCTCTTCCAGAAACGGCAGTGCCTTCCGCACGGCACCTCCCGTTCCGAGCAGCTTCGCTCCCACGGCATTCTCTCCCACGGAGGTCTTTTTCTCCGGGTCGTCATCCGAAGAATAGAGGATCTGTGCCCTGTACTTCGAACCGTCTCCGTAATGCTCCCGGATCTGATCTCCCCTGTAGCCGGTACAGAAAAGGAACTTCCGGAAGCCGGCCTGCAGCAGCAGATCAAATTCATGATCAAAAAAAGGCCGTCCGTTTACCGGGACCAGCGGTTTCGGACAATCCGCCGTATACTCCTTCAACCTGGTCCCCAGACCGCCCATCATTACGACTACCTGAACATTTTCCGGCTCGCAGAGCCGCTGCTCGAATCCGCTCACTATATGATCCCCGCTCCCTCCTTCGAAAACCGGAACCTGACCTCTGTCATGCCGCTGTCAAGCATTGCCCGCCGCAATGCCGACTTGTTCTCGGTATAAAACATCAGAAATCCGCCGCCGCCGGCTCCGATCATCTTTCCGCCGAGGGCACCGCTTTTCATGGCCAGATCATACCATTCATCGATCCGGGGATTGCTCATTCCGCCGGAGCGCTTTTTTTTGTATTCCCAATGGACATTCATGATATCCGCGAATTTCCGGAGATCGCCCTCCTCAAAGGCCTTTTTGCTCTGAAGCCCGAGGTCCTTGACAAAATCCAGATTCCTTATCATCTCCGAATCGTCTTTTCTGCTCTTTTCGTCCTGCTCCTTCAGGATGGAGGAGGCGGAACGGGAAAATCCCGTAAAATAAAGCATCAGATTGTCTTCCAGATCGTTGAAGGTCTCTTCGGAGATATTCAGCGGATCGACCCATACATAGCCGTCCTTATGGAATTCCATGCAGGTGATCCCGCCGTAAGCGGATATATACTGATCCTGTTTGCCGATCGGCTCCTTCAGCCGGTTCATTTCGATCTCACAGGCCTCCTCCGCCAGTGTTCTGGTACTTACGATATCCCCCTTGTACTCATGCAGTGCCTTAAGCAGGCCCGTGGTAAAGGTGCTGGAGGAGCCGAGCCCCGTTCCCGCCGGAATGTCCGCCATGGAGCAGATCTCCAGTCCGCAGTCATCCGGCATCTTCAAAAGCTTCATCGCCTCCCGGATGATCGGATGCCGGATGCTGTCCACCGACTCCACATACTCATATTCCGAGTACTTCAGCTTCATTTCCTTATCAAAGGTTTTGTGGAGAATGATATAGATATACTTATCGATAGCGGCGGAGATCAGAAATCCGCCCTGCTTTTCATAATAGGAGGGCAGGTCTGTCCCGCCTCCTCCCAGTGAGATCCGTAACGGACTGCGTGCAATGATCATAAGATCTGATACCCTAAAGCCTTTCCGTCGTTATAAAACATTTTTACCGTTTCCAGAGAATATTCCTCCAGGCTCTTTCCGAGTGTGGGCAGCTGGGCCAGCAAATTGTTCGTGACCGTAATGATGTCCACGCCGCAGCGGTCCGCCTGAATGATATTGAAAAGCTCCCTGCTGGAAGCCCAGAGCGTCTGTGTGCCGGGCTTTTCATGAGCCAGGGAGGCTGCCTCCTTCATAATGGGTTCTGCGTCCACGCCGGCATTTGTGATCCGCCCCGCAAAGAGTGATACGATATTCTTTGTCCCGGGCGTAAACGCCTCTATGATCTCCTTCGTCTGCGGGATCGTAAAGATCGCCGTGACATTCAGCTGCAGCCCCTCCGCAGAGAGCCGCCGGACAAGCTCCGTGCTCTTTTCGCCCTTCGTGTTCGTAACGGGGATCTTCACGTAGACATTGGGTCCGAGATCCGCAAGCACCCTGGCTTCCTTTGCCATGGTCTCAAAGTCATCCGCAAAAACCTCAAAGGAGATCGGCAGATCCGGGATCGCCTTTACCGCCTGCGCCGCAAAGGATCTGTAATCCGCGACTCCCGCCTTTTTCATCAGCGTCGGATTCGTGGTAAAGCCTTTCACGATACCCTTTGCGTATTCCGCCTTCATCGCCTCGATATCGGCTCCGTCGGCATAAATTGCAATAGTTAAATCCTCAAGCCTCATTCAAACTCTCCAAAATATCTTATATTGATCAGCCTTTCCCTGTTCAGCATCCACCCGCTCTGCCGCGTAAGCTATGATGAAGTGCGGCTTTCTGCCGCAGGGAATCGATTTGATCGCGATGAAAGAAGCATCGCCGATGATCGATGATGCAGCATACGGAAATCCGAACAGGTCAGAGGGCGTTTACAAGGAGATGCCAGACTATGCCCTGCCACCCCTCCGCATGGGGCGTGATCCTCTCCTCCGCCACCACGGGGATCAGTATGCAGGCATCACTGACTTCCTTTGAGTAGCCTCCGCTCCTGGAAACAATGGAGATGATGCTGCCGCCCCTCTCCTTTGTCAGCTTCAGGGCATTGACGATGTTCAGCGAGGTAGTGGCGGAGCCTCCGCCGACGGAGAGTACCATCACCGCGTCCTTTTCCTTCAGCTTTGATATTTTCAGCCATTCGGTGAAGGTCGTCTCCCAGCCCTCGTCATTGGTACGGGCCGTGAGCTCGGAAACATTATCCGTGGGAGCATAGGTTTCGATGCCCCCGATCTTTCTGAAATCATTGACGGCATGGCTGGCATTGGCAGCAGAGCCGCCGACGCCGAGAATGAAAAGCCGCCCCTCTTCCTGCTTTACACGGCGGAGGATCTCTACGGCCTTTTCGATCTCTCCCCGCGGAACCGTCTCCACGATCTTTTGTGTTTCATTCAGATACTGATCGATATATTCTTTTGTCGTCATATTTATACCCCTTCCGTGGCGCGGTATTTCTGTGCGGTACGGATACTCATGAAAAATTGACCATGCCGAAGCGTTTGCGCTGAAGTACGCGACGGGAAAGCCGCGACGGCATTTTCCTGTCTGCGGTCAGGCGGGTTGGGCTTCAGCTTCCCTGATTCAGGAGCCATTCGTTTTCCATGATATAATCCACCGTCCGGACCACCGCCTGCTCAATGGTAAGCTCGGGCTTCCAGCCCAGAGAGCGGATCTTTTTCGTATCCAGATAAATAAAAGGATTATCTCCGATCCAGCCTTTGTTCCCGCCGGCATAAGAAAGCGCGGGAGTCACGCCGAGCCTCTTTGTGATCCATCCCACCGAGTCGTTTACTTCACAGTATTCATCCGTGCCCAGATTGAAAATGTTGATCTTATCCTTTGCCTTTTCGATGACCGTGAGGATCGCGTTCAGGCAGTCCCCGACGTAAAGATAGGATTTTTTCTGATGACCGTCCCCCAGGATATAGAGCTCATCCGGATTTTCCTTAAGCTTCCTGCAGAAATCGATCACATGGCCGTGCGGATAGCGCTCGCCCAGAATGGAAACAAACCGGAAAATATATCCCTGAAAATCATAGCCCTCGCAGTAGGCCGCGATCAGTCCCTCGCCGGCCAGCTTGGATGCGCCGTAAAGAGAGGTCTGAACGGGAAACGGCGCATCCTCCGGCGTAGGGATCACTTCTGCTTCTCCATAAACGGATCCGGTGGAAGAAAAACCGATCCGCTTCACATCGTTCGCGCGCATCGCCTCCAGCACGCGAAATGTATTATAAGTATTCTGCTGCAGATCCTTGGAGGGGTGCTCCAGTCCCATTCTCACATCGGCATTTGCCGCGAAATGGAACACAAAATCCACGCCTTTCATTGCGGATCTCAGCTTTTCCTCATCCTCGATATCCCCCTCGACCAAGGTAAATCCGGGATTTTTCAGAGCCTGCTCAAGGTACTCCCTGTGTCCGGTCACGAAATTATCATAGACCGTGACCTCGGCTCCAAGACTCAGAAGGCGGTCTGTCATATTGGAGCCTATGAAGCCCGCTCCTCCGGTTACAAGATAATGCATCGTTTAACTCTCCTCATAACAAGATATAGTATATGTTAAACCAAACCTCGCGTATTTGCAAACTTTTCCAACAAAAAAACTCCCCGTCTCAAACGGGGAGCTGTCTGTTAAGAGTCCTGTCACTTTTTCCTGTCTACAAAAAAAGAATCCACCTGATTGATCTTCCGCATATTTACGGCATATGCGTTTGCGATCTTAACGGAGCTTTTTCCTTCCTTCAGCTTCTTTTTCCTCTGTAAAAAGTAATCCTCTATCGCCGTTTTGCTCCGGGCTTCCTTCGCCTGGATCTTTACGGTCTTATCCGTGATCCGGGAGATCAGATCCTGAAGTGTGCGGATCTCGTTCTTATACTGCTCTTTATTTCCTGCCAGCTCATCACGGACCTTTGCGTACAGAGCCTCGAATCCGTCGTCCAGCTCATCCAGCTGCTCGATCACAGAGCCCTTGGCGGCCAGATTTGCCTCCAGCTGCTCCTGCTCCGCCTTGCCGGAGGAGATCAGGGCGATCAGCTCATCGTCCAGACGATCCGCCTCATCCAGAAGAGAAAGCTTCTTCTCCTGGCTCTCGATCATCATCCGTAAATAGTTATCCGCCATTTATGCCTGCTTCTCCATCGGCTGCTGGGTCGCTTTCATTACTTCCTTCCAGGTATCCCTCAGGCTCCTGAGATGCGTCACGCACTCTCCGAGGATCTCCTTGTCCTTTGCCATGTTGGCTTCCTTCAGACGCCGCATGATGTAATTGTAGATATTGTCAAAATCCTTCGCAACTTCATACTTATGATCCAGCGTCATCTGAAACTCGCCGATGATCCTCTCTGCCTTCTGGATGTTGGTGTTGGCTTTCGGATAGTCCTTCGCATCAATCGCCATGATACCAATATTACAGAACTTGATGCATCCGTCATAGAGCATTAATGTCAGCTCCGCAGGAGACGCTGTCATAATCTTATTCTTATTATACTGCTGATATGCGTTTGCTGCTCTCATGGCTTACCCTCCGTATTCCGGTATGTTCGGACCGATCAGTTTTATTATAAGTTCTTGTTTTTTCTTTTACAATACATATATCGACTGCCCTCCTGATTTTCTCAAGAGGGCAGCCCAAAAAATACATCTGTTTTTATTTGCCTGATATTACGGGGTCCGGCAGCCATTCCCGGCCGCCTTCGAGGCTTTTGATATCCGCGGTATCACATGCCGAGCAGGGAAGAGATCGCGGACTGCTTTGCGTTCACGCTCGTCATCGCTTTCTCCATCGCGGCAAATTTGTCGTACCACTTATCCTCGAAATCGGAGATCCTTGTCTCCTCCGCCGCGATCTGTTCCTTGTACTTATCGTACTCGCTCTGAAGAGCCTTGTCGTCGTACATGTGGTAGATGCTTCTGTATTCCGTCCTGGACATCTGCTTATTCATCGTGCTGTACAGATCCTTGGTCAGGGTAGACATATACTCCACAAAATCATCGAAGTTATTCGTGATGGCATCCTTCAGCTTGTCGGTATTTGCCTTTGTGGTGGTATCATCCGCATCTCCGTCTATATGAAAGGCGTATTTTTCATTTTCCGCCGCTTCAAAATAGCTGAGGGTATTGATCCCGAAGGAAGAGAGGCTGTATTGCTTTCCGTTTACGGTAAGAGCCTTGGCCATACCCGATGTCATGGTCTGGATGACGTTGTTCAGATCGTTGTCTCTGCGAAGCAGGGAATCCTTGATCTTCTGCTCCCACTTCTCGATCTCGTCATCGTTCATCGCTTCCTTTTCTTCGTCAGTCAGCGGCTCATACTTCTTCGCGCTATCCGCGTTGTACATCTTGCTCATCTCATTGACAAGCTCGTTGTACTGCTTGAAGAAATTCTTGACCATATCGTAAACGCCGTCCACATCACGATCTACCGAAACGTTTGTGGTGACGTAATTGCCCTCCGCATCCTTTGCGGACACCTGCTGGGCCGTGATGGCCAGGCCGTTGATGTCGAAGGAGTTGGTGGAAGAAGTAAACTCCGCGCCGTTCAGCTCGATCACCGCATCCTGACCCGTGACCTTCGTGGAACCGTCCGAGAGTCCCAGTGCGCTCAACGCGCTGTTTCCCAGATCCGACCCTGCGGAAATGCTGAAATCCGCTTCCGCCCCGGACTCCTTGGCGCTGATGAAAAATCTCTGGTTTTTCTCATCAAAGTTTGCGTTCAGGCCGAGGGAGGAGAATTTGGATGCAACCTCCTTCAGCGTCATATCGCTCGTGAGCTCGATATTTGTTTCCTTCGCGCTGCTGCCCGTGCCTGTTTTTAAGGTAATGGAGGTCTTTCCCTCCGTGCCCAGATCCATAATGCCGGAGAGCTTCATGTCCTCGCTCTTTGCATTCTCGATCTTTCCGCCTGTGAGATAAGCCGTCTTCGCCACCTGCTTTACAGCCAGGGACTGGGTACCGGTCACCGCACCGTTTGCGGCGGAAACGCTTGCCACAAACGGTGCGGTGACCGGTACCCAGTCCCTG
>CACZNS010000103.1 GCA_902782575.1 uncultured Lachnospiraceae bacterium | reverse complement strand
TGCTCCACCGACTCCTTCATCCACTTAAAATGACCGCTGTCCCTGCCGAACCACCGGCTCTCCATCTGACTGAAGGCCAGATTTGCCCGCTCTATGATTTTTTCCGTGCGGGCGATATCCACATCCGTCTGGAGCTTATTATCCATAAAATTGAGCCTGCCTTTTTCAGCGACAGCGTCAAAGTATTTTATATCCTTCTCCGGCTTGTTAAAATCATTTCTCTGATATCTGTTTCTCAGCTCGCTTACAACTTTCATAATCCTGCCGAAATAATTGCCGCCCTTGGAGGTGGCTGCCAGCTTTTCTATGGGGTAATCGTCGAACTTGTCATCCGGTACCACCAGGATCATTCCTTTATTTAAATTCCTGTCCTTACTTAATTTCTGAAACTTTATATCGGCTATAAGCTTGTTCCTGAGATCTGAAAGCCTTTTTTTGCAGGCATCCATCTCCTCCTTATTGAAGTTCTGATCCTTTAAAATAAGTTCCAGCTTATCCGGCGTCATCTCCAATATCCGGTCTGCCGTAGCCTGCCGCATGATACGCATATTCTCAGGAGCCACCATACGTTCACCGGACTTTGCTTTGATCTCGGTCTTTGCTCCGAAGGAAAGGTCATTGTCTATACCGGTAATGCCGGTGATAGCTTTCTTCCCATTCACAGTCCCTACCTTATAAAGCATATTTCCGGTGTGACGGTCTACGTTTCCGCATATATAATCTATTACCATAAGATCCGAGACCTGTCTTTTAAGCTCGGCATTATCCACGGCTGAATAATCATCTTTTTTGCTGTTTTTACCGATCTCCCAGATCTCATGTCCCTCGGGAAGGTGATCCAGATCGGCTCCCTTTCCCTTCTGCTGGAAGGTTCCGGTCTTCGTCTCCCCTCCCACCTTTAAGGTAAAGCTTCTGGCCCTGGCCACAATATCTCCTACTCCCAGGAAGGTGGCCACATTGCTCATTGCCACATTTCTCTTATCTATATTTTCCCCGGTATTTATCCGGGCTTCCAGCGTATTCATTCTGACGTTGTTTCTTATGGCTGCAGCCTTGTTTATCATCTCCATAAAATGCTTACGGGTTTCATCAGCCTCCACTCCGCCGCTTAAGATCACTTCCTGATCGTCATCGTCCAGAAGCTTCACAAACCTCTCATAGTATGATCTTACATACGAAGGAACCGTGGCATACAGTTCCACTTTTTCCTTAGACATGTTCAGCATCGTACCGATATCACTGTTAGCCAGGTTTTCGTCCAGCTCATCGATATCCCCGCCAAAAAGGCTGTCTGCCATTCTTTTCTCTATGGAATTCTCTCCGTACTGTGCCCCGATGCTGTCCTTGTGGGCAGTGATGGCATCAGAGAAATCTTCCACATAGGAGCTTTCGGTAAAAAAGCCTTCCTCCACAGCCCCGTCCTCCATCGTAAGCTTAAGGGGAAGGCGGGAGCTCATCATCCCTCCAACGGTTTCCGTATTCTGCCCTTCAGCCAGACCCGCTGTGATGGATCTTCCTTCCTGTATTACCTTCAAAAGGGAGCGGTGTTCGGGATCCAATGCAAAGGCCTCGTTTAAGGCGGTCATATCCTCGATCACTATGGAGCGGATTGCCTTTATGCAGTGAAGTCTTCCCTGCTCGTAGCCCTCTTTGCTGGTGCCGCCGAAATGATTTATATATTTTTCGCAGGCTTCCATAAGGGCCTTGTATCCGTCAAGGATATTGCCCAGCGCCTCGTCTGTCATACTCTCCCCGCTCTCATACCAGGGATCGGTCAGGGCTTTCAGCGCGTTTATCGCATTATTGACCTCCGTCGAAAACACGGAGCGCTCTTTATTTCCTTCATATACCGCATCCAGATCCGAAAATGCCTGATCCAGTCTGCTGTTTCCGTTTCCTGCCATATGCCTTCTCCTTTACCTCATCAGATATTGTTCCAGATTCCGTCCAGCACGTTTATCGTATCCATGATCTCGTTGATCCGATCGGTCAGCTCGTCTCTTGTCTCTATTTTCTGCTCCAGACGCGCGTCGATGGCGTCGATCATATTGCTGGCACGGTTCATCTCGTTTCTCTGTCCTTCCGTCATAACCACTGCGGGCTGATTGAAATATTCCGCGAGGGCATTGTAGGTATTGACCATCACGTCATAATCATCATTCAGGATCTTCAGATCCTCATCCGTTATCGTGGTTTCCTCTACCAGCGTCTGTATCGTATTGATGGTATCCTGAAGCACAACGGTGATATCCGACATGATCTTCAGCAGCTCTACCTTATCGGCATCCTCTTGTACACTTTTCTCATCCATTTCCCCGATCCTCTCGATCTGTTCTCTGCTATTCTCCAGGATCTTTTCCACATCATCATTCTGCGGCACCCGGTCCTCATGATAGAGGTCATCCACGGAGTTATACAGATCTACCAGATCCGAATAGCTTTCCTTCAGCACCTCGTAGGAAGACACTCCGCCGGAGCTGTCGGGCTTAAATTCCACGTTATCCCCATCGTTTCGGAGTTCTGCGGCCTCATCCCCGATCTTTCCCGATTCCTGCGGCTCTTCCGTCTCTTCCGGCTCTTCCGTCTCTTCCGGTTCTTCTGTGTCTTCCGCCTCCTCTGCGGCTTCCCCCTGGTCATCCGCTTCGTTATCCTTCTGCTCATATTCCTCCGGCGAATAGTCCCCGGCCGGTTTTTCGGCAGGACTCTTTCCGCATGCCGTGAGCATTGCCGCCATGATCAGTGCCGCTGCAGCGATCGCGAATATTTTTTTCAGCTTTTTCATTGTTTTACACCTCCTGACTTAAGTGTATGTATGCAGCTATAGTATGCCGGCAGCACGTTTTTTCTTCATCGGCGGCTGCCTTTGGGACGAAATGTACCAAAGTACTCATTTCATTATATTATACGGGATATCCGAAAAAAATCGCCGCCCGAAGGCGGCGATCCTGTAATCCGTTATTCTGACCGATCATTGTCCTCCGTTCGGAAGGATCGGCTTATTATTGTTTAAGACCTCATTGTTTACAGGCTGATTCATTCCGGCCTGCGCTTCCTTTTGTTTCTTTAGCGCGTTATGGCTCTTCCTTATCTTTTCTTCCTGTACCACGCCGTTTTTTTCATTCTCCTGTACCACAAGGTTCTTCAGGCCGGTAGCACGGACCGGTTCCGCCGCTTTCGCCTCCCTCTGACGGGCTCTCTCATCCAGGCTCGGGAAAGCCTTTGCGTGGAAGTCTCTGGCAAAGGACTCTATGCTGTCAAACCTCTCCGGATTTTTCGCCTTATATTCCTTCGTCAGGTTCATGGAATTGAAGTTCTCCGAAGCCCACATGGGATCGCCCTCAAACGCCAGAGCGGCCATTGTATGGTAGCGGTTAAAATCGAAGGCGCTGTTTAAGTGCTTGTTCGCCCGGTTTGCGCTCGTCATCCATGTCTGCACCGACTCATTCACCTCCATGACTCTGTCCCAGACACGGCGTTCGATGTCGGTCAGTCCCAGCTCATCCTTCTCGGGCTGGATCCCGGTTTCGGCGATCTCTTCTCTCTCCTCCTTCAACCTCTCGATAGCGCGCTCAAGACCCTCGAATTTTTCCATAACCTTTTCATATTCCTTGGAATTCCAGTGGAAGAAGGAATCATCAGCCTTAAGCTTCGCATAATACTGAAGCATTATCTGCGGACGGTTGTTATTAAGTCTTCCGGAAAGGGTACTCTTCTTGAGCTCCTGTATCTTCTCTCTGCGCTCTTCTGCCGCCTTCTTGTCCATTCTTTCGGAAACTGTCCCGAATTCCTTCCCGATCGCATCGATGCGCCCGCGGATCTTATTGAAAACGTCCAGTATCTCCTTGCCGCGCTCCGGATGTTTTTCGTTGTCATACTTGGTGGGCTTTCCGGCTTTGATGCAGTTTTTCACATGGTTCGCCGCATTCTCAAGTCCGAACCGCAGCTCCACCAGCCGCTTTTCCTCCGCATTTACCGAAAATGACGTCAGCTTTTCAATATCTTTCTTGTGTTTCGGATCATTGATCCGCTTCTCCACACTTTCCAGAAGCTTTCCGCCCGCAATCGCCTTAAGCTGATCCTCTATGACCTCAAGAGCTGTTTTGGTTTTCTCCGGCTCCTTCTTCTCCGGCTCCTTCTTCTCCGGCTCCTTCTTCTCC
>CACZNS010000102.1 GCA_902782575.1 uncultured Lachnospiraceae bacterium | reverse complement strand
TTTATTTCTGCGATCACTTCCGGGAGAGGTAAGTTTGGCGATATCCAAAGCAAAGCGATAAAATCCAAAATATTTTAAATTTGTGTTGACATTAATGCTGTGAAGAATTATCATAAACTCATCAAGGGGCACGTTTGAATTATGCAATATGCACAAAACCCCGTAGGTCACCCGTATTTACTGTTTAGTTAGGAGGAATCAAAATGAAAAAGAAAATCATTGCATTGCTTCTTGCCGCCAGTACGACACTGACAATGGCTGCCTGCGGAGCTGCACCCGCGGCACCGGCAGCTCCCGCCGGATCCGGAGAAGCGGCCGAAGAGGAAGCGGCCGAAGTGAGTGAAGGCGGTGAGACAGCTCCCGAAGGGGCTCAGGAGCTTACCTTCTGGACATTCCAGGCTGCACATCAGAAGTTTATGGAAGACGCGGCTGCAAGATGGAACGAGACATACCCTGATCGCCCCATCAACTTCAAGGCTGAGACACTTGGCTATGACGACATGCACAACAACCTTATGATCTCGCTTCAGACGGGTACGGGCGCACCTGATCTTGCCGACATCGAGATCTCGATGTATGCAAACTTTATTACCGGTGACGAGGCAAGTATTCCCCTTGTTCCGCTTAATGATGTGATCGAGCCCGATAAGGAAAACCTCATCATGGGCCGTTTCGACAACTATGCAAATCACGGCAATTACTACGGTGTTGACTACCATGTCGGAGCTACCTGCCTTATGTATAATAAGGAGATCTTTGAAGAAGCAGGTGTTGATATCAACTCCATCGAGACATGGGATGATTTCAAGGAAGCAGGCAAGACGATCAAAGAGAAGACCGGAAAGTACATCATGGCTTGCGAAACAACCGAGCATTGGACATATTATCCGCTGATCACGGAGCAGGGAAGTGATTTCTTTGATCCCGCGACCGGAGAGGTCACACTTGACAACAAGGTTAATATCGATACTCTCCAGTGGCTTCTTGACGGTATCAACGACGGTATTTTCGTTGAGATGCCCGGCGGCTTCTGCCACAGTGAAGAGTGGTATGCGTATATGAACGAAGGCAACGTTGCCTCGATCGGCGTTCCGCTCTGGTATCTGAACCGCTTTACGGATTACATGCCTGACCTTAAGGGAAAGATGTCTGTTAGAACTCTTCCCGTTTGGGAAAAGGGCGGCGCAAACTCTGCAGGTCTCGGCGGAACCGGAACATCCGTTACGAACCAGGCTAAGGACGTACAGCTTGCAAAGGATTTCCTGTACTTCGCAAAGATATCCCGCGACGGCGCTATCCGTACATGGACCGAGCTCGGATTTGATCCCATCAGAAAGGACATCTATGATGATCCTCAGATGACGGCACCGAACCGCTTCACGGAATACTTCGGAGACGAGATCTACGATGTCATGGATGCTACGGCTGATGCGATCTCCGCTTTGTCCACGTCCAATCCGCTCTATCCCGAGGCTCTTACCAGAGTACAGAAGACCGTTATGTTCAACGTTCTTTCCGAGAAAAAGCAGACACCGGAAGAGGCTCTGAAGCAGGCTGCTGATGAACTTCGCGCAATGCAGTAAACATTAAACAGATTACCATTAATGTATGCGGGAACGGTCTGACCGTTCCCGCATACTGATAATCATGAGGAAACGATTATGTCGAAGCATGATAGTTCAAAAAAAGCAAGTTCGAAGATCGCAATGATCAAGGTCGCACCGTATATTTTTACCGCCCCTTTTGTGATCTATTTTCTGATATTTTTTATTTATCCGATCTCCAGCACCTTCTGGACCAGTCTGTGTCAGCAGGTGGGCTTCGCGCCTCCGAAATTTGCGGGATTGGCAAACTACAAGCTGCTTGTGGATGATTACTTCATAATGGCGGTCCAGAATTCCACGATCTACACATTTTTCACCTGCCTGATCCTGATCCCCCTGCCGCTTCTTCTGGCAGTGCTGCTGGATTCCAGATTTGTCGTCAAGTCTGACATCTTTAAGAGTGCGCTGTTTATTCCGGCTCTGACCAGCGTTGTGATGGCCGGATTATTCTTTAAATATGCGTTCTCATCAAATCCGGCGGCTCTGATGAATTCCTTTATCGGATTGTTTGGCATCGAGCCCCAGAACTGGCTGGAAAAGAGGACCACGACATGGATCGTACTGGTGGTGTTCTGCGTCTGGAAGTGGCTCGGTGTGAATATCGTGTACTATCTCTCGGCGCTTCAGACCGTACCGAAGGAGCTGTATGAGGCAGCCACCATCGACGGTGCCAACGCATGGAACAGATTCCTGCACATCACGGTTCCGGGGGTCAAACCGACGATCATATATGTACTGACAATATCCATATACGGCGGGTTCTCCATGTTTGCGGAGGCCTTCACGCTCTTTAACAGTGCAAGGACACCGGGAGACATTGGCGCGACTATCGTCAGTTACATCTATGCGCAGGGATTCAACCGCAATAATTTCGGAATTGCTTCAGCGGCCGGGATAACTCTTCTTGCGGGAGTGCTGATCATCAACATCATTCAGCTTCGCATCACGGATCCTGTCGGCAAGCGAAACGATTGATCGGAAAAGGAAGGTACGGATATGACAAAGAAAAAAATCGGACTGACGATACTTGGAACTCTGGTCATCGCAATATTCGCGGTTGTTGCA
Organism: uncultured Lachnospiraceae bacterium; assembly: GCA_902782575.1. Classification (GTDB taxonomy): domain Bacteria; phylum Bacillota; class Clostridia; order Lachnospirales; family Lachnospiraceae; genus NK4A144. The sequence continues at coordinate 1,327 of CACZNS010000102.1, read as the reverse complement.
TTGATGCCGTTTTTCTTCCTGCTCATCTCATCATTTAAACCGGGAAGTGAGATGATCCGGAACGGCCTGCAGTTCAAATTTGATTTTGAAAACTACAGCCTTGTAAACTACGGGCTGATCAAAACGGAGCGCGACGGGATATACCTTAAATGGTATGTAAACAGCATTGTGATCATGGTGATACAGGTGGCTCTGGGACTGTTCTTTTCCTCACTTGTGGGATACGGTCTTGCAAAATACCGGTTTAAGGGAAGAAATCTCCTGTTTATCCTTGTACTCATGGTTATGATGGTTCCTGTCGAGATCCTGATCCTCCCTCTGTATAAGGAGATCAATTCATTTAATATGATAGATACATATGCCGGAGTAGTTCTTCCTTTTGTGGTTCCGGCGACGGGAGTGTTTTTCTTCCGGCAGTTTGCGAGCGGTCTGCCGACTGAGATCATGGAATCCGGAAGGATTGACGGCTGCGGCGAGTTTGGTATATTCTTCAGGCTTATGATGCCGATCATGCTGCCGGCGTATGGCGCCATGACGATCCTTCTGGCCATGGGAAGCTGGAATTCCATGGTCTGGCCGATGATCGTGCTTCGGACCTCCGAAATGCAGACCCTTCCCATCGGACTGCAGTCGCTGCTTACGCCCTATGGAAACAACTATGACCTGCTTTTGTCCGGAGCTGTTATGAGCGTGCTGCCGATCATGGTGATTTTCCTGTTGAATCAGAAAACCTTTATCGCGGGTATGGCGGCCGGAAGTGTAAAGGGATAAGATATAATCAGAGAACGGAGAAGAGATTGATATGAAAAAAGCAAGTATTATATTGGATAAAGACTTTATTGTCGGTTCCATTGACAAACGGATCTACGGATCCTTTATCGAGCATCTCGGACGTGCCGTATACGGAGGGATATATGAGCCGGGACATGAAAGCGCCGATGAGCTGGGATTTCGAAAGGATGTTATAGAATTTGTCAGGAAGCTGAACGTTCCCATCGTTCGATATCCCGGAGGTAATTTTGTGTCGGGCTTTCACTGGGAAGACAGTGTCGGCCCCGTAAAGGACCGTCCGAAACGACTGGATCTTGCCTGGTTTACAACAGAAACAAACGAGGTCGGTCTTCATGAATTTGCCAGCTGGGCCGAAAAAGCAGGCAGTGATATCATGTACGCGATAAATCTCGGAAGCCGTGGCCCGGAACAGGCCAGAGACATTGTCGAATATGCAAATCATCCCGGTGGAAGCAAGTTCTCCGATATGCGTATCGCAAACGGAAAAAAGGATCCGTTCGATATCAAGCTCTGGTGTCTGGGCAACGAGATGGAC
>CACZNS010000101.1 GCA_902782575.1 uncultured Lachnospiraceae bacterium | reverse complement strand
TTCATCCTTCTTAATTGAGCCGTATACATCAGCCGGCTGCGGGAAGTGCCTCCTCCTCCTCGTCCTCCACCGGAAATGCTACCACATTGCCGGAAACAGCTGTCGACGTTCCTGTTTCATACAGCCCGTGTTCCCTGATATAATTCACTTCACTGTCGTTAAGATATTCGGAAACATCTTCTCCGTTCTTTAGCTTCTCCCTGATCATCGTGCTGGACACGTCCTTACCCTGGAACTCAAGACCCACAACATCAAGGTCATAGGTATCGTTAAGGTAGGCAATCTGCTCGGAAAGCGTCTTTTCCTGTCCTTCCACCTTTCTGCCCGAAACCACGATATTGCAGTTTTGAACGAGCAGATCGAAATAATCCCACTTATCTATGGTGTATGCGTTATCCGCACCGATGATAAAGTAAAAGTCAGTGTTCGGATACATCTTATTAAACTTTTCAAAATCCTGACCCACATAGGAGAGTCCGCCCTGATCCACCTGCCAGGTACAGACCTGCATGTAAGGATAATCTTCAATGGCAAGCTTTATCATTTCTATCCTGTCTTCACCGCTGGCGATCTTCCTGTCCTGCTTATGGGGCGGGATGCCGTTCGGCATCAGCCACACCTCATCCAGCCCGAGCTCCTCATGGGCCGCCTCCGCAACTGCCACATGCTGATTATGGATAGGATCGAAGGTTCCGCCCAGTACGCCGATCTTCTTTAAGGGGATCGCCTCATGAAACACAAGCTTCATTCCCGGATAGATCAGATTCGGATCCTTTATACTGTCTTTATTCCACTCATATATCTCCGGCCAGCGGTCTCTGTCACCCAGTTTTATTTTTGCCAGCCTGCTTAAGTTATCTCCCCTCCTTACCGTATATATGGTATCACTCTTTACGGGAGCTGCTTCCGCTGCATAGACCGGGATCCCCGAAAAGATTATGCTGGTCAGGAGCGCCAGAACAACCAGTAATTTTTTTGTACTCACTCTCATCATTTCCACTTGTCCTTTTTCATTATCATTCCGGTTTCGTTCACGGCCCGGAAAGCTGTGAACAGTAATATTTGCGCAGGATCCGATATATTTCTCTCAAATAGAAACAACCTCTACCAATATTTATACGATGTATTTCTGCTTTTGGCAACAAAAATATAAGCTTTCCTTTTGCTCCGCGGAACGCGGAGTTATTTCACACACTTGAAAAAAACCATGGATCCGTCCACTCCGTAATCCACATCCGAATAAAGCCTCAGCAATATCTTAAGCAGTTGCTTTTCCGTCGGAAACGGAGGTGTAAACCAGCCCTTCTTTGACAGCACTTTGTGAACAAGCCAATCTGTCCGTTTAGATTTACCCCTGATATAGAAACAGGCTATAAAGCATCCTCCCTTTTTCAGAACCCTCCGGGTTTCCCGAAACGCGCTCTTCTTATCCGGAAATGCGTGAAATCCATTCATGCTCATTACTATGTCGCAGCTTTCATCCGGAAGAGGGAGTCTCCCCACATCTCCCTGCACAAAGGATATGTGCTCACAGTCTGTGAGTCTTTCCTTTGCCTGTTCAAGCATGTCCGGGCTGTAATCAAGACAGGTGATGGAGGCGTTTGACAGATGTCTCCACTTCTTGTGTGTAAAAACAGCCGTTCCTGCGGGCACATCCAAAAGAGTTCCTGCAAAATCATCCGGAATATATGAAAGAATTTTCTCCGCGATCTCCTTGTCATCCGTGTCATTCCAGAAAAACTTCATATACAGTTTGCTCCAAAAACCCTTTCGGGTAAGAACAGCATCATAGATATTCTTCGAAGAATGGTAAGCATTTCTCACTCTGTCACATACCGGTTCCGCCTTTCCCGGCCGTTCATTCCTGGCCTTGTACTCCGTATCCTCCCGCTCATCATATCCGTCATACGGAGCATTGGGATCATGCGGCTTTTGTTTTCTAAAGCTGCTGCAGACCCGGTCTTTGTGCGCAAACACAAAGTCAAGGTCATCCGACCAGCCGGTATGGCCCGTTATCACTCTGGGGGACAGCTTTCTGTCTCTGAGAAGCCTTTCAAGCTTCACAAGGGATCTTTTGGAAAGATCATTATCCTCGGCAAGAGAGTTTATAAAGCTGTACCCTCCGTCGGGGCCGAACCAGATCGTATCTCCCGTAAAAAGATATGCATCATCGATAAGATACACCATATGTCCCCATGTATGTCCGGGCACAAGGATCGCTTCCACTTTAATATCATCAATAAAGAATACATCTCCGTCCTTTAGAAGCTTTCTTTCATTGTCGCTTTTTACCATCGGAAGCCTATACAGACCAAACATGACCTTTCTTCTCTTTTCGCCGGTCATATACCTGTTTTCAATCTCACCGATATACAGCTTTGCATTCCGAAACAGCCCGTCACTGTCCCTTTCTACAGCTCCCACATGATCCGTGTCCTGATGGGTTATCAGGATATGCTTTATCGCGGCCGGATCTATATCCAGCCATTTCATTTTTTCGGCAAGCCGTTCATAGTTATATCCGGCATCGATCATGATCGTGGTATCATTCTTCGTGTAAAAGAAAATATTGGCGATCCACTCACGTACACAGGCTGTATTTTCATCGATCCATCCCGTGTTGAGAGGCTTAAATATTTCTTTTCCCCGGAATCCAAACGACATAACAGCTTTTTGGAATTTAGATGCTTTTCTCGACATGATTTCCCTCTTTCTTCTCGGCCCTGTATACAAAGTATACAACCGCATCCTATTTTCCGCCAATAACCGTTATCCAGGGTTTGCTCTCATGATGATCGGATCGGATCCTGCTAAAACCGGCGATTTTGAGTGCTTCTTCTATTTCTTTTACGGTATGGCATTTCATTCCTTCTATGATCTTTTCAAATTTAAGACCGGTTTCATCCATGCCATCGGATTCGTTAACGATCAAAAAAACTCCGCCCGGTTTCAGTATCTTAGCCACCTGCGCAAAGCATTTCTCAATGCCCGGCCAGAAATATATGGTTTCAAACGCCGTTGCAAGGTCATACTTTTCTTCCGGAAGAGTCAGTGCCGAAACATCCCCCTGCATAACCTCACAGCGTCCCTGCTTTATCATATCCGCATTGTATTCCGTCGCTTTTCTCACCGAAACATCCGAGTAGTCGATCGCCGTCACATGCGACAAGGGGTACTTCTTCAGCAGTTCTCCCGCATTTCTTCCGCCACCGCAGCCTATCTCGACAATTTCCCCGGGGGATATTTCTTTAAGGTGCGATATCCCCCAGTCTGCCATCCTGGCATGTCCGCCGTTCATTCCGTTTACCATCATCTTTCCAAGAAATCCTTCCGGTTTTCTTGTCTGACTCACGTAATCCTTAAACAGTCCCATTTGCTATTCCTCCCGGTAAGGATCGTCGATCACGAAAGTCCCATCCATGTCGACTCCCATTTGCTCATAAACATTCCGTTTGTTGCATCCACAAGTTTCACTTCACCGTAGCCCATGTCTTTGAGTTTCTTCGCAAAAGCCCCCATATCGCCGTATTTTTCCTTTGACATGATATCGTGTATCACAAATGACATCTGTCTCCTGCCGTTATATGAAAACCGATTGTACGCAAGTACAGACCACCCGGCTCCATAGCAGCAAGCCGCGGCCGCTAATCCCAGTGCTGCATTTAATCCGATTCTAAAAGTAGCCCGGCATCCTAGGTCAGGATCATCGAAGTTATGAATCCTGCACCGAGGACACCTGTCCCCGCAAAAATGCTCTTCCGGGCAGGCAGCCTGACGCAGCAGCTCATCCTCGCTTTCGCCGTTAAATGAAATAACCTTCACAACCGCAGGCTCTGCTTTGGTAAGCGTTCCCGTTTTATCGAAAACTATCGTATCAGCCTCAAGAAACCTCCCTCCCTTTACGGTGATGTCGTATCCCGCGCTTCCCTGACCTCATCAAAACCATTCAGGTAATATTCAAACGTATCTGCTTCCCGGAAACTCATTCGCTTCATGGCAAGATGCTCGTTCTTATACCCCTGCCGTACCGCAGCATTTATGATGTTTCTTCTTCCGTTTCCTTTGAGGCTCTCTCTTTATTTACAGCCTTCGCTTCCTCGTAAATATCCGTACAGTTTTCCTGAAGGGTCGAAATCTGATCAAGCACGGAATCCTTTGCTCTCAAAATCCCTGCCGTGCAATGAACATATACCCTCTTTGCATCCTTTGAGGACAGCAGCCTGATCCCCTCCAGTCCGAATAATGTACCAAGTGCAAACAGTCCAGCTCCTTTCAACTTCGTGATAATGATCTCCTTTCACTTTTTTTGATTTATGGTTATTCTTTCCATTACCGGCAGCTTTCCGGGGCTTCGCCCAACGAGTATTCATTTCCTTCCGTGTTTATGTTAGATATCACTAACTCTCTGTCAAAAAAAATGAACGTTCCTTTCTCAGGCTCATCAGAGAAGCACTTTGATCTCCCCGCCATTCCGATTTGGTTAGTTCCTGCTAACTTCGTATATTAACACTTTTATTCTCAAAAGTCCATATCCATGACCGGATTTTCTCATAAAAAGGATAGCCGCACCTAAATGCAGCTATCCTCTTATGTTTTTCAACATCCGCGCTTATGCCGGCCCTGTTTATTGCTTAAGGAGCTTCCCGTATCATTTCGATTCTTTCCATCTGTCCTGATCCTACTTTTCCTTTCGGGCATCAACCATTCCGTAGAAGACGTTCTCCAGCATCTTTCTGCACTGTCCCTCATCATATTCCATAGAATTATTGGCCAGCAGACTTGCCATGCCATGAGCCGCGCATAAGAATGTCAGAAACATCTCTCTTGCCTGCTCGATATCCACCTTAAACCCTGACGCCATGATTTCCATGATCTCCGTCAGTCCGAGATCAGACATAAGAACCGACGCGTCCTTGCCGCCGAACTTATCCGTCTGGAACAGGAAGCGGAACAGATTCTTTTCTTCCTGAGCGAATCTCACATAGTTCAGCCCCAGTGCCAGCATGGGATTCTTATCCCTTTCATCCGGCATTATGAATTCCGTATGGAAACTGTCCGCTATATCATAGGCCGC
>CACZNS010000100.1 GCA_902782575.1 uncultured Lachnospiraceae bacterium | reverse complement strand
CTTCCGTTAATACCTTTGTGGTTTCCTGGAATGACGCAGCCGAGAGGAAAGAATCCGTCGCCAGCGAAGCCTTTGTGATACCCAGCATGACCTGCTTGCCTTCCGCCGGCTTCTTGCCTTCGCTTTCCAGCCTCTCATTCATATCTTCAAAATCCAGGACATCCATGGTCGTCCCGGGGAGCAGATCATTCGCATCACCGCTCTCTTCGATCCGGATCTTCTTCAGCATCTGACGGACGATGATCTCAATATGCTTGTCATTGATCTCCACGCCCTCTTTCCGGTACACTCTCTGTACCTCGCGCAGCATATAGTCCTGCACAGCGCGAAGGCCTTTGATCTTTAACAGATCGTGGGGATTAACAGAACCTTCTGTCAGCTCGTCACCCGCTTCGATCTTCATGCCGTCTGATACTTTGATATCAAATCCAAACGGGATCAGATAAGATTTGCTCTCTCCAGTCTCCTCGTTGGTGATCACCACGTCCCTCTTATTTTTCTGATCTCTGATCTCCGCAGTTCCCGAGATCTCCGAAATGATCGCAAGACCCTTCGGCTTTCTCGCCTCAAAAAGCTCCTCGACACGGGGAAGACCCTGGGTGATATCACTTCCCGCAACGCCGCCGGTGTGGAAGGTTCTCATGGTAAGCTGAGTACCCGGTTCACCGATCGACTGTGCCGCAATGATCCCGACTGCCTCTCCGACCTGTACCGCTTCGCCCGTTGCCATATTGGCACCATAGCATTTCGCACAGACACCCGTATGGGAACGACAGGTCAGCACTGTCCTGATCTTGATCTCTTCGACGGGTTTACCGTCCTTCACTCCTACGGTGACGATCTTATCGGCTCTGCCCGGTGTGATGATCTGATTGACACCGACGATCAGATTGCCGTCCTTATCATAGATATCCTCGCAGGAATACCTGCCTCTGATCCTGGACTTCAGATCCTCTACCTCTTCTTTAATGCCGTTTCTTCCGACGATGATGAAATCTCTTACCATCATTCCCGGGATCTCACGGCCGGTGCCTTCACAGCAATCCGTTTCATTGATGATGATCTCCTGGGACACGTCAACCAGACGTCTGGTCAGATATCCCGAGTCCGCCGTACGAAGCGCCGTATCCGAAAGTCCCTTGCGGGCACCGTGGGCTGACATGAAATATTCCAGAACGTTCAGTCCTTCACGGAAATTTGATTTGATCGGCAGCTCGATCGTATGTCCGGTCGTATCCGCCATCAAGCCACGCATTCCCGCGAGCTGTTTGATCTGATCGTCATTACCGCGGGCTCCGGACTCAGCCATCATATGGATGTTGTTGTACTTATCCAGACCTCTAAGCAGGGAGTCCTTCAGGACCTCATCCGTGTTTTTCCATGTTTCGATCACCTGCTTATAGCGCTCTGTATCGGTCAGGAAGCCTCTCTTATATTCTTTTGTGATCTGATCCACGGTTTCCTGAGCCTTATTGATCAGCTCCTCCTTCTGCGCCGGAACCGTCATATCGGAGATGGAGACACTCATCGCGGCGATCGTCGAATAATGATATCCCATATCCTTGATGTGATCCAGCACCTCCGCTGTGCGGATCGCACCGTGATTGTTGATCACCCGCTCGATAATCTCCTTCAGCTTCCCTTTGCTTACAAGGAAATCCACCTCCAGCTTTAGGGCATTTTCCGGGATCGTTCTGTCTACAAAGCCCAGATCCTGCGGAAGGATCTCGTTAAAGAGGAAACGGCCCAGAATCGAATGAACCACTCCGCTCACTTTCTTTCCGTTTATTTCACGGGTCATGCGGACGCCGATCTTGGAATGCAGCGTAATGTATTTATTCTCATATGCAAGGATCGCTTCGCTGACATTCTTAAAGATCTTACCTTCGCCAGGCTCACCGTCTCTTTCCTGTGTCAGATAATAAACCCCCAGAACCATATCCTGAGTCGGAACCGTCACCGGTCCGCCGTCAGACGGCTTCAGCAGATTATTCGGGCTGAGCATCAGGAACCGGCACTCTGCCTGTGCCTCCACGGAAAGGGGAAGATGTACCGCCATCTGATCCCCGTCAAAATCCGCATTAAAAGCGGTACAGGCAAGCGGATGCAGTTTGATCGCCTTGCCCTCTACAAGGATCGGCTCAAAAGCCTGGATACCCAGTCTGTGAAGTGTGGGAGCACGGTTCAGCATAACCGGATGCTCTTTGATGACATCCTCCAGGACATCCCAGACCTCATCGTCCAGATGCTCCACCATTTTCTTTGCGTTTTTAATATTATTAGATGTGCCGTTTTCAACCAGTTCCTTCATAACAAAGGGCTTAAACAGCTCGATCGCCATCTCCTTCGGCAGACCGCACTGCCAGATCTTAAGCTCCGGCCCTACGACGATGACCGAACGTCCCGAATAGTCCACACGCTTGCCCAGAAGATTCTGGCGGAATCTACCGCCTTTTCCCTTCAGCATGTCGGAAAGCGACTTTAATGCGCGGTTGCCCGGTCCTGTCACAGCTCTTCCGCGGCGGCCGTTGTCGATCAGCGCATCCACCGCTTCCTGAAGCATTCTCTTTTCATTCCGCACAATGATATCCGGTGCTCCGAGCTCCAGCAGCCTCTGCAGACGATTGTTTCTGTTTATGATCCTCCTGTACAGATCGTTCAGGTCGGAGGTCGCAAACCTTCCACCGTCCAGCTGCACCATCGGCCGCAGATCCGGAGGAATGACCGGGATACAGTCCATGATCATCCACGCAGGCTGATTACCCGACTCACGGAACGCTTCGACAACCTCCAGCCGCTTGATGATCCTTGCCTTTTTCTGTCCGGTGGAAGCATCCAACTCTTCTTTCAGCTCCTTCGCTTCCTTGTCCAGATCGATCGCCAGCAGGAGCTCCTTGATCGCCTCCGCTCCCATTCCCACACGGAATTTATTGCCGTATTTTTCACGTTCTTCCTGATATTCCCGCTCCGAAAGAACCTGTTTGTATTCCAGCTCGCTCCCTTCGGGATCAAGTACGATATAAGACGCAAAATACAGCACCTTTTCCAGTACACGGGGCGAAAGGTCGAGGATCAGTCCCATCCGGCTCGGAATTCCCTTGAAATACCAGATATGAGATACCGGCGCAGCCAGCTCGATATGTCCCATCCGTTCACGACGCACGGATGCTTTGGTGACCTCCACGCCGCAGCGGTCACAGATCACACCCTTATAGCGGATCTTTTTATACTTGCCGCAGTGACACTCCCAGTCCTTGCTGGGTCCGAATATCTTCTCACAAAACAGACCGTCTCTTTCCGGCTTTAACGTCCTGTAATTGATCGTTTCCGGCTTCTTTACCTCGCCATGCGACCATTCTCTGATCTTGTCAGGTGACGCGAGCCCGATCCGGATCGCATCAAATGTCAACGGTTCATAGGTATCCGTCTGTCTGTTAATCATTTCCGGCATAATGCCTCCTTTATCCTTTTCCGACGACATGTCACAAAATAGCATTTGTTACCGAAGCGGATCTGCCCTCAGCCATGACCGGCCGCACAGCCGCCCATGATCTCTTACTGCACAGGATCCTCTTCGGGGATCTCGTCAACATAGCTCTCCTCATCCTCGAGACTTTCCTGCACATCCACAAATTCTCCGTCGGTATTGACCTCTTTGGTCTGATATCCGCTTGCAGCAAAGGCTTCCTCATCACGGCCGTAATTCCTGCTGTCGCCTTCGATGATCGCCCTCATATCCGTATCGCCGTAATCCGCTGCCTCCGCGATCTCAACCTCCGTGCCGTCCTCTTTAAGCACCCGTACATCCAGACCAAGGGACTGCAGCTCCTTCAGCAGCACCTTGAAAGACTCCGGCACTCCGGGCTCGGGAATATTCTCCCCCTTGATGATCGCCTCGTAAGTCTTAACACGTCCGACTACATCATCCGACTTGACGGTCAGGATCTCCTGCAGAGTATAGGATGCGCCGTATGCCTCGAGAGCCCAGACCTCCATTTCTCCGAAACGCTGTCCGCCGAACTGGGCCTTGCCGCCGAGAGGCTGCTGGGTAACCAGCGAGTAAGGGCCGGTCGAACGCGCATGGATCTTGTCATCCACAAGATGATGCAGCTTCAGATAATGCATATGGCCGATCGTTACCGGGTTATCAAAATATTCCCCGGTCCTGCCGTCTCTCAGGAATACCTTGCCGTCTCTTCTGATCTCAACACCTTTCCACAATGCCCTGTGGTCTCTGTTATCGGAAAGATACTGCATCACTTCGGGAAGCAGCACATCCTTGTATTTATTCTCAAAATCCTCCCACTCGGAATTGACATAATCATTGGCAAGCTCCAGAGTATCCTGAATATCGATCTCGTTTGCCCCGTCAAAGACCGGTGTGGAAATATTGAAGCCCAGTGCCACCGCCGCAAGAGACAGGTGGATCTCCAGTACCTGCCCGATATTCATACGGGAAGGCACGCCCAGCGGATTCAGCACGATATCAAGCGGTCTGCCGTTTGGAAGATAAGGCATATCCTCGATCGGCAGCACTCTGGATACCACACCCTTGTTGCCGTGACGTCCAGCCATCTTGTCACCGACGGATATCTTTCTCTTCTGAGCTATATAGATCCTGACCGCCTTGTTTACACCCGGCGAAAGCTCGTCGCCTGCTTCTCTCGTAAACACCTTTGCGTCTACAACGATCCCGTATTCACCGTGGGGAACCTTAAGAGACGTATCACGAACCTCTCTTGCCTTCTCACCGAAGATCGCCCTCAGCAGTCTCTCTTCCGCGGTCAGCTCCGTTTCTCCCTTCGGCGTGACCTTTCCCACAAGAATATCACCGGCACGGACCTCTGCACCGATACGAATGATCCCGTTCTCGTCAAGATCCTTCAAGGCTTCATCGCCGACACCCGGGACATCTCTCGTGATCTCTTCCGGCCCCAGCTTCGTCTCACGGGCTTCCGCCTCATATTCCTCAATATGGATCGAAGTAAAGACGTCGTCCTCAACCAGACGCTCGCTCAAAAGAACCGCGTCCTCATAGTTATAGCCCTCCCAGGTCATGAATCCGATCAGAGGATTCTTGCCGAGCGCCAGCTCGCCGTTGCTGGTGGAGGGACCGTCTGCGATCACCTCGCCTGCCTCGATATGGTCGCCTTTCACAACGATCGGCCTCTGGTTATAGCAGTTCGACTGATTGGAACGCATAAACTTCGAAAGATGATATTCTTCCTTTGTTCCGTCATCGTTATTGACCATGATCCGGTTCGATTCCGCTCTGGTAACCGTACCCGGCTTCTTTGCCACAACGCAGACGCCTGAGTCGACCGCCGCTTTATTCTCCATGCCCGTTCCGACTACCGGAGCCTCCGTTACCAGAAGCGGCACCGCCTGACGCTGCATGTTTGACCCCATCAAAGCCCGGTTCGCATCGTCATTCTGCAGGAAGGGAACTAATGCCGTAGCGACGGAAAACACCATCTTCGGCGAGACGTCCATGTATTCAAACAGACTCTTCTCATACTCCTGCGTTTCATCCCTGTATCGGCCGGAAACGGAGTTCCTCACGAAATGCCCTTCATTATCCAGCATTTCATTCGCCTGCGCCACATGATAATTATCTTCCTCGTCGGCCGTCATATAGACAACCTCATCCGTTACACGCGGATTCTCCGGATCGGAATGGTCTATCTTCCTGTAGGGAGCCTCCACGAATCCGTACTGATTGATCCTTGCATAGCAGGCAAGGGAATTGATCAATCCGATGTTCGGTCCTTCAGGAGTCTCGATCGGACACATTCTTCCGTAATGGGAATAGTGTACGTCCCGAACCTCAAATCCGGCACGGTCACGGGAAAGACCGCCGGG
>CACZNS010000099.1 GCA_902782575.1 uncultured Lachnospiraceae bacterium | reverse complement strand
TGCCGGTAAGATCGCAGATATGAAGGAAAAGGCTGCCGATATTCGTAAAGGAATGATGGAAGCTGACGGCGATGCTGAAAAAGAGCAGGGTGTAATAGACAATATCCTGGATATTGCAGGCAGCATGCGCGAGATCACGGATACCATAGCAAAGAAGATAGACGGTATGGCGAAGGACTATGAGGAGACCCTTGATGACCAGAGGGAAATCAAAGCGCATGCGGACAGTGAAGTAAAGGCATACAAGGAGATTTTTGACAAACAGCCGGAACTTCCTGTCGATCAGGCTTTTGCGAAAAAGAGAGAGGCTGATTTCAAGAATATTGACGAGAACCTCAAGGATTCCATAGCGCTTTCCGAGGAGGCTTTAAAGAACAGCGTAAAGCCCATGGAAGATGCCGAAAAGGAGCTTAAGGGTAAGGAAACCGCATTAAAAGATGCTGGGGAAAAGGTAAGTGCCGCAAGGGATGAGCTTAACAGGCTTGTGGATATCGAGGTGGAGAAGGAAAAAGGAAAAGCCTTACATAAGTTCCGTGAGACTAAGAGAACAATTGAGAAAGAGAGAGAGTCCTGGAAGGATGATTACCATGACGCGTTAAATGAACTCTTCCCTATGTCTGAGCAGGAGATCCGCGCTGAAGAGCAGTATAAGGAAGCGAAAAAGCGTGCCGAGTTGGAAAAGGAGCATCTTGACAAGCAGAATGCACTGATCGAGGAGAATAAGAAGCTTCTGGAGGAGGAAAAGAAAAAATCCGCAGATCGTGAGAATGAGCTTAAGAACAGGCTTGAGAATACTATCGATGACCAGAAGCAAAAATTAGCTGATCAGGTGGCGGAGATCGAAGCTCAAAAGGCAAAGCTTGCTGAACAATTAAAACTGATAGAAGAGCAGAAAGCTAAACTCGAACAGAATGAACAGCAGAAGCAGCAGGAGGAACAGCGAAGGCAGGAGGCGCTGGATCATGAGTATGCCGTTGCCCAGCAGAAAAAGAATGAGAATTATAAAAAATTAGATAAGCTGGATGACATCCTGGCTAATCTGATAGAAACGGAAAAAGGCTATTTTGGTCATAGTAATTCCAAAAAATATGAAACAATGCTGAAGGAATTGGATAAATTCGTAAGTGACAGAGAAAAGAATGTGGATCTCACCCCTGAAAAGACCAAGGATCTCAAGAAAGCCCTGACAGACTACCTCGATCATGTGGGTATGGGCGTGGCTCATCATCACAACGGAAACGTGCGTAAGGAAAATGCCCTTGCGGCGCTTGATCTCATCGATCATGAAAAGGCCCATGATTATGAAGTGAAGGCATCAGTTAAGAGAGAGGGAGAGAAGGACAGGAAGAAGATAAGTCTTGATACTCTTATGGATAGGGAAAACGTAAAACGTGATCCGAACAAGCCCAAGAACAAGAAAGTATCCGATGTGATCAAGGCAGAAAAGGGTGCAAATGATCTTAACAATCAAAAGGCAAAAAAGAAGTAATAAGGGCGCACGGAAAAAATAAAAGTAAAAAAACAGGCGGTAGTAACCGCCTGTTTTTGCTGTGAAGAGCCTTTGATCTGCTTGCATTTTACTTGCACTTTGAAATGTATAATTATGACAAATTATATTAAAGGAGGTAAAAGATATGCCTGTACCTGAAGATAATATTAACCGGAATTCAGAAGTAAACTCAGAGGGGAAGATATATCCGTGGGAAATCGAAGGGATGGATTTTTCACTTTATAGGTCCCTGGATGGTTACGGCCTCCAGATGAATGATGCCTCAAGACTCATAGGAAGGAATAAGGAGGAAGAAGAACTACAGTCGGATATGACGTACGGCATGTCCGCGGATAATGATTCTATTTCAAAGGAAGATGCAAAGAAGGTCGTCGGAGGTGAAACCGGACAGATCGTACTATATGGAGAATCCGCCGGCAATTATTATACAAGCGAGCAGATACCGGATGCGATCGATCTGTATAAAGAGATAAGGGATATACAAAAGGATATATCCAAACAACTCCGCAGCAGACATAAGGGAAAGGATGACGCGGAGTCAAGATATTATCAGTCAAGGGCAAACGAATATGCGGATATGCTCGACCTTGATTCAGAGGTGGCAGATCCCGAAAGAGGCGGAAACCTCTTTCAGGCGTATTTCAATGCACCCTATACTTCAAGATTCAGGGCTATAGCCGGAGGCTTTCCTAAATTCGGCACGGATGGATTTGAAGAATGTATCGATATAATGGATCAGAAAGGTGTCCCCGGAGAAAAATCCATCTATGATGATTATATGACCATGATGACTGCCTACAGCAGGGAGTTAAATGTGCAGTATCACAGACAGCAGATGGAAAAAGAAGGTTGGGATGCCGGTAAAGAAAAGACCTATTTAAACGAACTTCGTCTGGAACATCAAAAAAGCATAGAAGCATTTGATAAGCTCTGGGAGATCGATGATCACGGGCAGTATGACAAAGCCCTGAACAATCCGCTGGATGCTCTGGTA
>CACZNS010000098.1 GCA_902782575.1 uncultured Lachnospiraceae bacterium | reverse complement strand
CCGGCCTCCTGTACCTGATCGAGGCTTCCTCCGGGATCCTGGATGTTTCCGTAAATGGCCTCGGTGCCAACGGCTACGGTGAGCTTTCCTACGTCGGGATCAATCTGGGCGGAGCCATTCTGGTGGAGATCATACTGACCTTCGTATTTGTACTGCTGATCCTTGCGGTAACCTCAAAGAAGGAAAACGGCAGGATCGCCGGTCTTATGATCGGCCTGACGCTGACCTTTGTTCATATCCTGGGGATCCCCCTTACCGGGACTTCGGTAAACCCGGCCAGGAGCTTCGGGCCTGCCCTTCTGCTGGGAGGCACGGCTTTGATGCAGGTCTGGGTCTTCATCGCTGCGCCCCTGATCGGTTCCCTGATCGCGGCGGTGGTTTACAGAGCCTTTTACGGCCACTCCGCAAAGCACGGACAGGCGAGACCGAAGGAGAGAAGAGGAAGGAAGCAGGATACGATCGAAGTGATCGGAGAGTAAGGAAGAGGCGTTTCAGCGCAGTGCGCTTCGGCACAGAGGATAAAGATGGTCTGTACAGTCTGTAATTTCACCGGAGTCTATGAAGAGCAGGGGATCACGGAGGAAGCGCAGGTACTGGATCTGAAAAAGCAGGACGGCTGCGGCATGTATGTGGATGAACATGCCGAGGCCGTCCTTTTATCCGCCATCGCTCCCTTTGCCCCGGGCGGGCTTCATTTTCTGGATAACGGAAACTATCACTATATGACGAGGCTTTTTGCCTCCTATATGAAGGAGCCCTTCGATCTGATCGTCTTTGATCATCATACGGATGATCAGAAGCCGATGCTCGAGGGACTAAAGTCCTGCGGCTCCTGGATCGCGGACATCAGGGAGGAAAACAGCCTGCTTTCGGGCCTGCTCCTGATCCGGGAAGCGGCGGATTATGAAGCGTACCGTCCGTCAGACCGGCCCCTCTGGCTGTCTGTGGATAAGGATGCCTTTTCCCCGCAGGTGCTTAGGACCAACTGGGATCAGGGGGAGATGAAGGAGGAGGAGTTTTTCCGGATCTTTACGGAGCTCCTCGGGACCCGGCGCATCGCGGCCGTGGATATCTGCGGGGAGGATGAGCCCTACGGAGACAGCGAACGAAACAGACGCTTTAATCTACAAATAATAGAACAGTGCCGCGGGTATCACCTGTTTGATGAGGGGTGATCTCCGCGGCACCGGATCCTTTCGAAGCAGGCTCCTGCTTTTCAGGCAATGTCTTTTTTATTCTTTTTTTCGGAGGCTTTCCCGGAGGCTTTCTCCTTCTTTTTCCCGGCCGCATTCCCGGATGCCGTAGAGAGCATCAGCTTGATCCGGTTCAGCTGGTTGACCTCGGAAGCGCCGGGGTCGTAGTCGATCGCCACGATATTCGCTGCGGGGTACTCCTGGCGGATCCGCTTGATCACACCCTTGCCCACCACATGGTTCGGCAGGCAGCCGAAGGGCTGTGTGCAGACGATGTTCATCACATCCTCATGGATCAGCTCCATCATCTCTCCGGTCAGGAACCAGCCTTCGCCGGTCTGATTGCCGATGGAGACGATGCCCTTTGCGTAGTTCACGATATCCCTGATGCGGATATGCGGCGTGAAATGCTTCGAACGCGCCAGCTCCCTTGAGGCGTAGGCCCTGAGGCGCTCGATGGCAAAGATCCCGAGCTTTGACACGCGGCCGGTCTTTTTGGACTGCCCCAGCATATCCGCCTTATAGATCTGGTTATAGAAACAGTAGAGCATGAAATCCATCAGATCCGGGACCACGGCCTCCGCGCCCTCCTGCTCCAGGAGATCCACCAGATGGTTGTTTGCGGCCGGCATGAATTTCACCAGGATCTCGCCTACCACACCCACCCTGGGCTTCACAAGCGTTTCGTCGATGGGCAGGGCATCAAACAGCGAGATGATCCTCCGGCAGAGGTTCTTGTATTTACGGTAGGAGAGGCTTCCGCTTGCAAGGAAGGCCTGACATTCCTTTTTAAGCTTTCTGTGCAGGGCATTTGCCTGGCCCTTTTTCTGCTCATAGGGGCGCATCCGGTAGAGGCAGCGCATGATCAGGTCTCCCAGCTCGGCGCCGTAGGCGAGGCGGAGCATCAGCTTTTTGCTGATCTTAAAGCCGGGATTCGGCTCCATGCCCACCAGGTTCAGGGAGATGACGGGGATATGGGACATCCCTGCCATCTTCAGGGCACGGCGGATAAAGGCGACATAGTTGGTGGCCCGGCATCCGCCGCCGGTCTGGCTCATGATCACTGCTGTCCTGTTCAGGTCGTATTTCCCGGAGAGCAGGGTATCCATCACCTGCCCCACCACCATCAGAGAGGGGTAGCAGGCGTCGTTATTCACATACTGCAGTCCCACGTCCACGGCTTCGTGGCCGTCGTTGTGCATCAGCACCAGATTGTAGCCCTCGCTCCGGAAGGCGGGCTGCAGCAGGTCGAAGTGGATCGGGGACATCTGCGGGCAGAGGATGGTATAATGCTGGGCGTTCATCCGCTCGGTATAGACCACCCGGTCCGCGGCGGAACTCCGGATGAACCGGTGCATATGCTTCATTTCCCGCACGCGAAGGGCCGCCAGCAGGGAGCGGATCCGGATCCTTGCAGCACCCAGGTTGTTGACCTCGTCGATCTTTAAGCAGGTGTAGATCTTATCCGCGCTGTCCAGGATCTCGTCCACCTGGTCCGTGGTCACCGCGTCCAGCCCGCAGCCGAAGCTGTTCAGCTGGATCAGATCCAGATCGTCTCTCATTTTTACATACTGTGCCGCGGCGTAGAGCCTCGAGTGATACATCCACTGATCCATAACGCGCACGGGCCGCTCCACGGCAGCCAGATGCGAGATGGAATCCTCCGTCAGCACCGCCACGCCGTAGGAGGTGATGAGCTCCGGGATCCCGTGATTGATCTCGGGATCGATATGATACGGCCTGCCGGCCAGGACTATGCCGCGCCTGCCGTTCATGAGCATCCAGTTCAGCGTCGCTTCTCCCTGAAGCTGCACGTCGTCCCTGGCCCTTGCCAGCTCCTCCCATGCGTCAAAGACCGCCGATACGATCCGCGAGGGCTCCAGCTCCGGAAACGCCTCGATGAGCCTGGGGTAGATATTCTCCGGCTTGTCGAAGGAGATAAAGGGATTGCGGAAGTCGATATTCTTAAGCTTCAGGTTTTCCACGTTGTTTTTGATGTTTTCCGGGTAGGAGGTCACGATGGGGCAGTTGTAGTGATTGCCGGCATCCTCAAATTCGTTTCTTTCATAGAAAAGAGACGGATAGAAGATGAGGTTCACTCCCTGGCTGATGAGCCACTCGATATGCCCGTGGGCCAGCTTGGCCGGGTAGCATTCGGACTCGGACGGGATGGACTCGATGCCGAGCTCGTAGATCTTATGGTTGGAAGCGGGAGAGAGCACCACCTCAAAGCCCAGCTTCGTAAAGAAGGTGAACCAGAAGGGATAATCCTCATACATATTGAGGACCCGGGGGATCCCGATCCTGCCGAGAGGCGCCTCCTCCGGCGGAAGGGGCTCGTAGCCGAAGATCCGCTTCAGCTTGTATTCAAAGAGATTCGGGACATCGGTGTTTGTCTTGGGCTTCCCGGCGCCCTTTTCGCAGCGGTTTCCGGACACAAAGGTCCTGCCTCCCGTAAACCGGTTGATGGTGAGGCGGCAGTGATTGGTGCAGCCCTGGCATTTGGCCATGGAGGTGGTGAATTCCAGATTACGGATCTGCTCGATGGAGAGCATCGAAGAGAAAGTGCCCGGCACGTGGCGTTCCTTCGCGATGAGCGCCGCGCCGAAGGCTCCCATGATGCCTGCGATGTCCGGGCGGATCACCTCACAGTTGGCGATCTTTTCGATGGAGCGGAGTACCGCATTATTATAGAAGGTGCCTCCCTGGACCACGATGGTCCTGCCCAGCTGGGAGGCGTCACTTACCTTGATGACCTTAAAGAGCGCGTTTTTAATGACGGAATAGGCGAGGCCGGCGGAGATGTCGTCCACACCGGCGCCTTCCTTCTGCGCCTGCTTGACCTTGGAGTTCATAAAGACCGTGCAGCGTGTGCCGAGGTCGATGGGATGCTTTGCAAAGAGCGCCTCCTTTGCGAAGTCCTCCACGGAAAGGTTCAGGGATTTCGCGAAGGTTTCCAGGAAGGAGCCGCAGCCGGAGGAGCAGGCCTCGTTCAGCTGTACGGAATCCACGGAGTGGTTCTTGATCTTGATGCATTTCATATCCTGGCCGCCGATGTCCAGGATGCAGTCCACCTCTGGCTCGAAAAAGGAGGCGGCGTAGTAATGCGCCACGGTTTCCACCTCTCCCTCATCCAGCATGAAGGCGGATTTGATCAGAGCCTCTCCGTATCCCGTGGAGCAGGCTCCGGTGATCCTGACGCTTCTGGGCATCAGGTCGTAGATCTCCTTGAGGGCGCGGATGGCTGTCCGAAGCGGGGATCCGTCGTTGCTTGAATAAAAGGAATACAGAAGCTTGCCGTCCTCGGAGATCAGGGCGCATTTGGTCGTGGTGGAGCCGGCGTCGATCCCCAGATAGGCATTGCCGCGGTAGGAGGTCAGGTCCGTCTTTGCCACCTTTGCAAGGGAGTGGCGGGCTGTGAATTCCCTGTATTCCTCTTCGCCGGAAAAGAGGGGCTCCATCCTCGCCACCTCAAACTCCAGCCGGATATCCTCGGAGAGCTTCTCCACCAGGGCGCTTAAGGGCCTTGTATGCTTGTCGTCATGGTTCATGGCCGAGCCGATGGCGGCGAAGAGGTGGGAATTCTCCGGTATGATCGCATGCTCGTCGTCGAGCTTTAAGGTGCGGATAAAGGCCGCGCGCAGCTCCGACAGGAAGTGCAGGGGGCCTCCGAGGAATGCCACATGCCCCCGGATGGGCTTGCCGCAGGCCAGACCGGAGATGGTCTGGTTCACCACGGCCTGAAAGATGGAGGCGGAAAGATCCTCCTTGGTGGCTCCCTCATTGATCAGGGGCTGGATGTCGGATTTCGCGAAAACTCCGCACCGGGCCGCGATGGTATAGAGGGAGGAATAGGTCTTTGCGTATTCGTTCAGTCCGGAGGCGTCGGTCTGCAGAAGAGAGGCCATCTGGTCGATGAAGGAGCCGGTGCCTCCCGCGCAGATGCCGTTCATGCGCTG
>CACZNS010000097.1 GCA_902782575.1 uncultured Lachnospiraceae bacterium | reverse complement strand
TTTTCGATCTTCAGGCCGTTATCCAGTACAGAGCTGATGGTAAGGGTGTATATTACATTTCGATCCAGCTTTACTCCCTCCTTTGCGGAAACAACGATCACACCCTGCTTCGCCGTGACCTTTGTCCCGTCGGGGAGCCTGCTTCCTAAGGGAAGGACCTCTGCCGCAAAGGATCCGCTGCTGCCCTTATCGAGAGCCGCGCTTTTAACCTTCTTCGATCCGAGATCGGTGATCTTCGGAGTATATATGACGCAGGTATCCGCCCGGTCCACCAGATTGATCGATCCCTTCGCGGAAAGACCAAAGAGCTTTTCGGGTGCTTTGTCCACGATCCCCACGGTAAGCCTGACCTTCTTCGGCTGCGGACCGTTTACGCCGAACTCCTCCACCGTTCCCGTCACATAGAAGCTGTAATTTCCCGCTTTTGCTCCCCGGCGCTTTCCGGGATCCAGACCAAGGGATAATATGCCGTCCTGATAGGATGTATACAGATATCCGCTGTCCAGGACCGCCTGGGAAGCGGGGTTCACTCCGGCGATATCCAGCACGGATGCCTTAAGGTCGCTTCCCGTGATCGAAACAGCGATCTTCTGTGTCCCGTAGACTGCCATATCCAATGCGGTATTCAGCCTTACGGATGCTGTCGAAAGCCTCATGACAGGATCCTTTACCCTGCTTACCTTTACCGTGAATACCGTCTCGCCGTTCCATTCACCGGAAGTAAGGACAAATCTTTTATTTCCCGGCTGAAACGATCCGTCTGCCTCCAGGATGATCCGGGAATCTCCCGGTGTGCATTTCAGATGGGGATCGCTGCAGAGAACCTCCGTATCCGCCGGCAGAACAATATCTTCTCCCGTCTGATCCGTAAGCCGGACAGCGGTTCTTAAAAGGCTCCCGTACAGAACCGCTTCCTTTGCCCGGATCGAAGGCTTTGTGTTTGCAGTCGATACATTGATCACATAAGTGATGGGGTCGTAGCCGTCGAGGGTCACATGGAACGTCAGCTTTTTATACAGGCTCTTGCTGTTGTTTACCGTCATTCCTCTGGTCGCAAGTGTCAGGACGCCGGAACGGGTATCAAAGGAATCCACTTCAAAATAAGGTCTGCCACCGGCTTCTCTTGCCGTGGCGGAGGCGGCGGAGGCAGAGGTGATGGTTTCGGAGGAAGTAAGCCTGTACTCGGCCTTTGCTTCATCCGTCCCCTCCGCGTAATACAGATTGGCCTTTTTCAGCATCCTGAACGTTACGGCGGGTTTCGTCACCACCGCCGTGGCGGTAAAGCTCTTTGCGGATATCCTGCCGTCGGCGGTCATGAGCTCCATCGTAAGCTTCTGGGATACCTTTTTCCCCGCATCCCGGATCCATTCCCTGTCGATCAGCTGAAGCCTCCAGACACCGTTTTCCTTTACGACCCGGAAGATACTGCTTTCCGCATTCTGATACAGAAGACGGACTCCCGTGACTGCCGCTCCGTTCCGGGCAAAGATCCCGAGGGCAGTCCCCTCCGGCTGCCAGGCGTTGACCGTGGCGCCAGCCTGCTCCAGAATGGGGGTTGTATCGATCACCCTGACCGTAATATTTTTAGTCACTGCCTGGAAGGCTTCGCCGTTTGCCGGATTCAGATAAGAGAGCGTCAGTCTGACCGTTCCGGTGCTGTTATTCGTAAGTGCGGCCTCCTGTTCCTCTGGGATGCCGACCCTTACCAGCCAGCTGTAGGCTCCCGTCTGCTTTACTTCCTTTACCCGGACCGGTTCGCTCTTATCCTTAAGCTTTCCGCTTAAGACAGCGTTGAAGGTTATCCCGTAACGGTCCAATCCCTCTTCGGGCTGATATCCGGTCACGCTTCCCTTTACTTCATACAGGATCTCCTCCGTCCCCGTCACTTCATCCTCGATATGAACAGAGCCGGAGCCTCCCTGACTGCCGGTAACATCATTGACCGTAAGCTTTCCCAGAGTGGTAACATGCACGGGCAGATCCAGAGCGTATTCCGAACCGCTGCTCTTTTTGTAAAGAGCCGGATAATATCTGACCGGAGCGTTTGCGTCCGCGGTCATTGCCGTATTCGGATACTTCCAGACCAGGCTGCTTCCGGAGGGTATTGTAAGCTTTCCCAGATCCACAGAGGAAAGACGGCTGTTTACATTCGTCAGCGCATACAGATCCGCAGATTTCTTAAGAAGCTCCAGCTGCTCTTTCTCATCCTCCGGCACAGGCTGCGGCGAAACGGTCATATCCGTATAGACCGGGATCTTGAACACAAATACATTATCGATCGTGCCCGCCGTACTGTACTGCTTGAAGGTCGTTACCGCTTCGCTGGACGGTGCCTGGATATTCTGCATGTACTGATGCTCAAAGCGGGCATAGGAAGAGCCTCCGACATTGAACTTTTCGAGATATAGCGTATCCTGCCCCTTTGCCACATAATTGCCGCCGATCAGCTTCGCGCCTCCGTTCAGTGCCTTTACCCTGCTGTCCCAGCCCTGGCTCTTTGCATATTTCAGTCCGTTTACGATCACTTCCTTTGTCGTACTACCCGAGGCACTGACATTAAAATAATTGTAATATCCCTCATACCCCGGATATTTTCCGGATATGATATCCGAAGTCCCCGCAGCCCCCTGCTCAAGCCGCACTCTGGACGCCAGATGATACGGACTCACCTTCTGCGCTTCACCGATCTGCATAAAGGCCCTGGCATAGGTCAGGGAATCATCCGGGATCTTTCCTGCCATAAAGGTATCGTTCAGGATCGACTGCACACCGCTTTCCGTATGATAGGATCCGTTATATCCGAGCTGTTCAAATTCAAACACATGCTGCTCGTCCAGAAAGTTCTTCGGATTCATATAATAGATCAGCGCTTCCAGCGATGCCACATACCAGTTCGCCTGTCCCGTCTGTTTCAGCTTATAATGATCCGGGGCTGTTTTATAGATCCAGCTCTTCGTTTCACTGAATTCACCCTGCAGCGCCTCCGAGAAAGTGATCCCGGTATTCTGAGGAACAAAGACCCATGAAGGATGCTTTGCCCACAGCGAAAGCAGAGCGCTTCTGTAATCATTCGGGAATGTATAGATGGATTCCCGGGCCTGAGCGGAAATATCCACGCCGGTATCCTCCGGGACCGCCTCCCCGAAGGAGGATATGCCCGCCTCTGCCTCCAGCTCCCCTTCCGGGCTGAAGGCCTGTATTACCTCCGGGATCCGCTCCAGGCTTTTCTCCCAGGCGAGATAATCCTCGTCCGCGCAGGCGAACCGGGACTTCGGCAGATATCCGCTCTGCCTGCTGCCTGAAGAAAAGGCCGATACCTGAAGCCAGAAGCTCCCTTCATTATACGATACACTGTTCAGATACAGCGTAGTCCCGCAGGAAAGCCGGATCGTATCCTCCGCTGCTTCCGACGGCTCCCCGCGCAGAGGATATGTGTCGCAGAGATAAAGAAGTCCCATCACATCCTCTGTTTTCAGGTGATCATTCATCTCACGGGCCTTATTCAGCATATACTCCACTGCGGGATCGGCGAAAGCATTCTCCGAAACCGCCCGGTCGGAGCTTACGGAATCCGCCGACACACTGTCTGCGCTTAATCCGGCTGCCGCCGGCTTATCCAAAGCCTCTGTCTGATCCCCGCTGAGAGTGCCTGCCGGGGTTTCCTGCGATACCGTCTCTTTTCCGGTCTCTTCCACTTCCCCGCCTGCCGGATCCTGATCCTGCAGGGTACCGTCCGCATCCCTCTCCGCATTGTTTTCAGAGAGCTCTCCCTCTTTCAGGCTTCCCGTATCGGCGGAAAGAGTGTCACCGGACACGGAGCCTTCCGGACTGCCGCTCTGCTCCGTTTCATATGCCGAAGCGCCTGTCTCTGCCGCTTGTACGTTCAGCACACAGTTTTGGGCAATAAGGCTTAACGTAAGCAGCAATACCAGTTTTCTTTTCTTCATAACGATACCTCGATATCATGATGCCGGAGTCAGTACGCAGGCATGCGCGGAGGTCTTGGGACTCGGGATTCCGACCCTGACATCATTTCATATGAAAGAAGGAGCGGATCATCCGCGATCCGCTCCCTGCTTTATGTCAACGATCCGACTTCATTATATAGTTACTTTTACTTTATGTCAACTCAACATCTTGTCGGAGCCTGTCATAGCAGCTCTGTCCGGACATCCGTCAGATCCCCTGTCACCGTCAGATCCTTTCCGTGCCGTACTACCGTCAGACGATGTCCGTTCCCCCCGTCCTGCTCCGGAACGGTGATCTCATATTCCTTTCCTTCCTCCGGCTCATAGCATTTCAGTGTCAGGTTTTCTTTATAGTCATAATCGGGACGGTCATCCCTGCTTCCCATCGCCAGCACCGTGCCCGGCCTTACAAGCAGCGGCAATGAGAAATAATCGTATTTCCCGCTGTACCATCTGCCTCCCTCATACTTCCTGCCTGTGAAATAGTCTGTCCAGACACCCTCCGGCACATAGAACTCCGCTTCACTTCTGTCATTGAAGATCGGTGCCACGAGCAGCGCTCCTCCCAGCATATACTGCAGATCCAGTGTCCTGCAGGCCGGATCCTCCGGAAACTCCATGATCATGGGCCTCATCATCGGAATACCGGTTTCGTGGGCCTCAACGGCAGCAGCATAGAGGTAGGGCATCAGCCTGCATTTGAGATTGGTGAAGAACCGGACCACATCATTCGACTCCTCGTCAAAAAGCCAGGGTACCCGGTAGGAATCCGAGCCGTGCAGTCTGCTGTGGGAAGACAGCAGGCCGAACTGCACCCAGCGCTTATAGAGATCCGGTGTGGCCGTCGCTTCAAATCCTGAAATATCATGGCTCCAGTATGCAAAGCCGCTCATTGCGATGGAAAGCCCTGCCCTCAGCGTTTCCGCCATGGAGATATAGCTTGCCGAGCTGTCCCCGCCCCAGTGCACCGGGAACTTCTGGCTGCCCGCCGTAGCGGATCTGGCAAAGAGCACCGCTTCACCCTTCCCTCTCTTTTTCTCCAGTACCTCAAACACGGCCTTGTTATAAAGATATGTGTAATAATTATGCATCGATTTCGGATCCGCGCCGTTATGGTATTTTACATCGATCGGGATCCTCTCTCCGAAATCGGTCTTGATACAGTCGACACCGGTATCCAGCAGCTCGCTGATCTTTCCCTGATACCATCTCACAGCATCCGGATTTGTGAAATCCAGGATGGCAAGTCCGGGCTGCCAGTGATCGGTCTGCTTCACACCCTTCCCGTCCGCGCGCATCAGGAAATAGCCTTTTTCAACGCACTCCCGGAAAGCCGCATTCCCCTGCGCTATGTAGGGATTGACCCAGGCACAGATCTTCAGCCCCTTCTCCTCATGATAGCGCTTCAGCATATCCTTTACATCCGGGAAGGTCTCATCATCCCAGGCAAAATCACACCAGTGGAGCGCCTTCATCCAGTAGCAGTCAAAATGAAAGACGCTTAAAGGGATATTTCTCTCATGCATCCCGTCGATGAAGGAGCTCGTCGTCTTCTCGTCATACATCGGCTTAAAGGAGGTGGTCAGCCACAGACCGAAGCTCCAGGCAGGCGGCAGGGCCGGTCTCCCGGTCACGTTGGTATAGTTGGAGATCACCTCTTTCGGTGTCGGTCCGTAGATCAGATGATAGGACAGGCTCTCGCCCTCCACGGAGAATCCCACAAACTCCACCTTTTCACTGGCAACCTCAAAGGAAACGTCTTCCGTCTGCTCCACAAAGATCCCGTAGCCTTCGCTTGTCAGATAAAAGGGGATGCTCTTGTAAGAGACCTCGGAGGCTGTCCCCCCGTCCTCGTTCCAGATATCCACAACCTGACCGTTTTTAGTGAAGGACGTAAACTGCTCGCCGAAGCCATAGACATATTCTCCCGGCTTCAGGGAGAGCTCCTGTACCATATAAGGCTTATACCGGTCAGAAAGATAATGCTCCTCGGAAAACATCGTGGAAGGCTTTTTGTCATAACGGATATAACCGAAATTCCGGAACCCGGAGCCTGTCAGCCTTCTTCCGTCCGCCTCAAAATAGTAATCACAGTTTTTCCGGTTTACGTGAACCGTGATCTCACCGGCCTTCATCAATGCTTCGTCGTCGTTTACCTCTACCGAAACCTCTTCCGGACTGGTCTGCAGCTCAAACCCTGCCGGATGGATATCATAAGCGTCGTAATGACGGATGGTCACCCGGATATCGTTTTTATGAAAGGAAACAAACTCAAGCGTCAGAACCGTCTGATCCAGCGCATCCGCTCTGGACAGGATCGGCCGCTCCGGTGCCAGGATCCTCATGCCGTGATCGATCCTTTCCACCTTGAAAGCCTGGGAGCCGTAGGACGCCTGGACCCGCTCGCTTCTAAGCCAATACCCCTCTGTAAATTTCATGATCGTACCTCCCTTATTCATAAGCCGCCGTGCAGCCTTATGCGCTTCTTCGCCGGCGGCGATCCTTGTGTGAGCCGCAAAAATCGGCCTGCAGCTTCAGTCTATCCGTTTTTCGGAACGCGGTCAACGGATAGGGACAGGAATATCCAAGCCAAAAAACAGGAAATTTCTGTACTGAAAAAGCGCTGCCCGCCGGCAGCGCCTTTTTCCTGTCCGGTAAGGACCGGCCTGTTTTATTTGTTCGGCTTGATAAAGTCGAAATTGAAATCATCATCCAGATCGATATCCTGAGACATCCTGCTGTCACGCTGTCTGGAAGACTGCCCCATGTCGTCCCAGTAATCATCCTCTTCCTCGGGAGCTCTTCTGCGCCCCCGGGGTGCAGGCTCTCTGTCTCCCCGATACGCGTTTCGTCTGGGCGGTTCTTCCTCTGCCGGCATATATGCCTGCCTGCCGCTCCTTACGCCTCTGCCCGTTCTGGCATCCCCCCGGTCGTAATACCGGACATCATCCTCTTCTTCCGGCTCATAATTATCATAGTTTTCGTAATTATCATACTCGTCGTAGCCGTCATCACCGTATTCATCATAGTCGTCATCATCGGATGAGATAAACCTGCGCCCGTTCTTCTTCAGCGCCTTCTTCTCCTTCGATTTAACCCGCTTCTTCATGGCCTCGACTTCGTCATCCTCATCGTCGTCATAGTCGTAGCTTCTGCCGCCCTTACTGCGTCCGCTCAGCGCCATATTGATGATGATAAAGAGGAGAACCACCGCAAAGACCACCAGGCCGGCGATAATAAACAGCCTGATCTGTGCGCTCTTTCTGTATTTTGCCGTTTCCTCGCTCTCACCCGTATCGATCTCCAGATACCGCTGATAGGTCTGCCCCAGCGTATCATACAGGTAGAAGCCCTGAAGGCCGCTCTGATCGATCCCGTATACCAGAAAGAATTCGGAAGGCTGTGCTTTTACAAATCCGGAAATATCCGTCTGGACAGATGCCGCAGCCACTTCGGCCGCTGCTGCCGCATTCGGATCCGCTTCCACTGCCCCGCTGTCTGCCGCAAAGGGATCCACAGCCCCCGGATCCGCCGTTCCTTCGGCAGAGGCATCCGCCGGAACTGCCGCATCACCCGCCGCAGCGGGATCTCCCTCTTCTCCGTTTCCGGCGCCGGCACCGATATCCAGGCCTGTCGCGTAAACGGTCTCGGTCACCCGGAAAAACGCCTGCTCCGAGGTCTCCTCGTCACCGGAGGAGCTGCCGTTCGGGATCGTCCAGGCTGCAACATTCTTATTATTGACGTTCAGATTCGCCCTGGTAAAGCCTGCGGGCGGGTTGACGTTATCACCCGGATCCAGCACGATCAGATATTTCCCGTTTCCGCCGTCGAACCGGACATAATCCGTCATTGTCGCAGTCGCCGTATCGCAGAGATAAAAATCCCCGCTCATACCGGTTGCATCGGTCAGATATGCCAGCACCACCAGCCCGTTTCCGTTATCCATATAGGCCAGATCGATGTTCTGTCCTTCGTAAGCCACCGTCTGACGATGAAAACCTTCCGGCATCATGGAATCCGGAAATGTATTCGCGATATAGAGTCCGTTATTTGCAAGGACCGTTCCCGGAGTCACGGCAGACCCGGTATCTGCGGGAGCAGCTTCCTCTGCTCCTTCGCCCTCCAGACCTTCTCCCTCCAGGCCTTCTCCCTCCGGCGGCGCCCCCTCGGCGTCAACTTCTTCCGCGGTTGCCTCTCCGGTCTCCACCTCAGCATCGGCATAAACCTCTGCCGTTGCCGGAACAGCTGCCAGAAAGATCGCCGCCGCCAGTACTATCGCCTTCCATCTTTTCATACTTCTCATACTTTCAACCCCTTATTTTACTTCGTCAATTGCCTTACCGATATCGCTCCTGCAATATTTATTTTCAAAATCGATCCATTCAACAGCCTTATAGGCATTTGCCCGTGCCTTTTTCAGATCCGGACCCTTGGCCGTCACACCCAGGACTCTTCCCCCGTTTGTAACGATGCCCTTCGATGTTTTCCGCGTGCCCGCATGGAATACATAATAGCTTCTGCGCCCCTGAAAACTCTCCAGCCCGCTGATCAGGAACCCTCTTTCATATTTCAGCGGATAGCCCTTTGAAGCCAGCACAACGCAGACTGCCGCATTATCCTCAAATTCCAGGCTGATCCTATCCAGTGTTCCGTCCACACAGGCTTCCATCACTTCAATGATATCGTTCTTCATCCTGGGAAGCACCACCTGAGCCTCGGGATCTCCGAATCTTGCATTGTATTCCAGCACCTTCGGTCCGTCTTCCGTCAGCATCAGTCCGAAGAAGATCACTCCCTGAAAGGGTCTTCCCTCCTTTGCCATCGCGTCCACCGTCGGCTGGTAGATCTTCTCCCTGCAGAACCTGTCGATCTCATCCGTATAAAACGGTGACGGAGAAAAGGTTCCCATTCCTCCGGTATTCAGACCTTCGTCATTGTCCTGAGCCCGTTTATGATCCTGTGCGGAGGACATGACACGGATCGTTTTGCCGTCGCAGAAGGTCAGCACCGAAACCTCCCTGCCGGTTAAGAACTCTTCGATCACCATCCTGTTTCCTGCGGTTCCGAATTTCTTATCCAGCATGATCTCCTTCACGCCGTTTCTCGCTTCATCCTTTGTGTTGCAGATCAGCACGCCCTTTCCGAGGGCAAGTCCGTCTGCCTTCAGTACGATGGGCATTTTAGCCGTATCCAGATATTTCAAGGCATCCGCCGCATTATCAAATGTCTCATAGGCAGCGGTGGGGATCCCGTATTTTTTCATCAGTTCCTTTGAAAAAGCCTTTGATCCCTCCAGAATGGCCGCATTCTTCCGGGGCCCGAACGCCCTTAAACCGGCTTCCT
This sequence comes from uncultured Lachnospiraceae bacterium, assembly GCA_902782575.1. Classification (GTDB taxonomy): domain Bacteria; phylum Bacillota; class Clostridia; order Lachnospirales; family Lachnospiraceae; genus NK4A144. The sequence goes on along the minus strand of CACZNS010000097.1, from coordinate 3,484 downwards.
CCAGAGCGTCCACCAGTCCGCCCACCAGCGGATCGTCCGGTCCCACGATGGTGAGATCGATCTCCTTTTCCTTCGCGAACTCTACGATCCTGTCAAACTCCATGACCTTGATATCGGCACATTCCGCCACCTGCGCGATCCCGGCATTTCCGGGCACGCAGTAGATCTTTTCGACTTTTGGGCTCTTCTCGACGCTCATTGCGATCGCATGCTCTCTACCGCCGCTGCCGACTATCAGAACTTTCATCTGTTCCCTCTCTTTCAGACGATCTCCCCGTTTGCGATCAGATCGATCGCCTTCGGAAGGATCTTCCATTCCGCCTGCTCCATAACTCTTTTCTGCAATATTTCCGGCGTATCGCCGTCCAGGACCTCTACCGCCTTCTGCAGGATGATCGGTCCCGTATCACACCCCTTATCCACAAAATGCACTGTCGCGCCCGTCACCTTCACACCGCGCTTCAGCGCCTCCTCATGCACCTTCAGTCCGTAAAAGCCTTTCCCGCAGAAGGACGGGATCAGGCTCGGATGGATATTGATGATCCTGCCTTCAAAGCGGTTTACGAAGGCCTCCGGCAGTACCACCAGAAAACCCGCAAGCACCACAAGATCCGTACCAGCCTCCTCCGCAGAAGCGGTCAGGGCTTTCTCAAATGCCCCGGGACTGTCATAATCCTTTCTGCAGATCACACAGGTGTCTATCCCTGCCCTCGCCGCCCGCTCCAGAGCGTAAGCATCCTTTTTATTGCTCACTACCCTGACGATCCGGGCATTGCGGATCGTCCCGTCCGCGATGGCGTCGATGATCGCCTGGAGATTGGTGCCTCCGCCGGAGACCATCACGGTGACTCTCAGCATAGGATCACATCCTCCTTATCACCGTCTGCTGTCTCTCCGATGATGTAGGCTTTTTCGCCCGCTGCCTCGCAGGCCCTGATCACCGCGTCCGCATCCGCGCTGTCGCACGCGAGCACCATGCCGATCCCCATATTGTATGTATTGTACATCACATGCTCCTCGATGGATCCGTCCTTCCGGATCATCTCAAAGATCGGGAGGACAGGCCAGGAATCCTTTTTCACTCTGGCCGAGATCCCCTCCGGGAGCATCCTCGGAATATTCTCATAAAAACCGCCGCCCGTGATGTGGCTGCAGCCCTTGATCCTCAGCCCCGCATCTCTGATCTGCTTCAGGGCCTTTACATATATCTTCGTGGGAGTGATCAGAGCCTCTCCCAGGGAAGAACCCAGTCCGTCAAAGTAGCGGTTCAGATTATCCGCTTTCATGGCAAACACCTTGCGCACAAGTGAAAATCCGTTGCTGTGAACACCGCTGGAGGCGATCCCGATCAGTGTATCGCCGGCTTTGACCGTACTTCCGTCGATGATATCCTCCCGGTCCGCCACACCCACCGCGAAGCCGGCCAGATCGTACTCCTCCTCGGGCATCAGCCCCGGATGCTCGGCTGTTTCTCCGCCGATCAGCGCACAGCCGGCCTGTTTACACCCCTCCGCGACACCGCTTACGATAGCGGCCGTCTTTTCGGGATAATTCTTGCCGCAGGCGATATAATCCAGAAAAAAGAGCGGTTCACCCCCCGCACAGACCACATCGTTTACGCACATCGCCACACAGTCGATCCCGACGGTATCATGCTTGTCCATAAGAAATGCCAGCTTGATCTTGGTCCCGACCCCGTCCGTTCCGGACAGCAGCACCGGATCCTTCATCTGCAGGATCTTTTTCAGCGAAAAAGCGCCCGAAAAGCCTCCCAGCCCGCCGAGAACCTCTTCCCGCTTCGTTTCCTCCACATATTTTTTGATCAGTTCCACGGAACGGTATCCCGCTTCGATATCCACTCCCGCACTCTTATAATCCATTTCCCTTATTCCTTTTCATATTCTTTCCAACCGGTTTCCTGAAGCTTCCCGTCCTTTTTCTGGACCTCTCCGCTCATCTTCTCCCGGTACCGCTTCAGCTTTTCCTTCAAGGCAGGATCCGAGATCGCAAACATCCTGACAGCCAGCAGCCCGGCATTTTTCCCTCCGTCGATCGCAACCGTGGCTACCGGAATCCCCGAGGGCATCTGGAGGATGGAATACAGGGAATCCTTCCCGCCCAGGGATCTGGTGTGCATCGGAACTCCGATGACCGGAAGCGGAAAAAGCGCGGCGCACATACCCGGAAGATGAGCTGCCATGCCCGCTCCGGCAATGATCACGTCAATGCCCTTTTCCTCCGCGTTCTTCGCCCACTCAAAAAAGACATCCGGCTCACGGTGAGCCGAAATGATATGCATTTCATAATCAACTCCGAACTCCTCCAGCACTTCAGCGGCTTTGGACATAACGGCCATATCGGAGTCGGATCCCATGATAATCCCAACTTTTGCCATAACGATCTCCCTTTTACAACTTTTTTATTTTACATTTAAATGCCGTTCATATCAAGTGGAAGATTGAGATCTGCGGCATCCTTCACCGCGAATCGCCCGTCACGGATGATCGGATACCGATTCCCCTCTCCGTCCACGCTGCTGATCTCAAGAAGCTCCTCATATGGAATTGTTATATCGGTATGGCACTGGAAATATGCCTTCAGCGGATCGCTCCTTCTGTACTGCTCTGTCCGCTCATTATCCTTTGATATGATCTCTCTCCCGTCCGGATTAAAGACCTTCACATCCTCCGACCGGCTGTAGCAGGTATCGCCCACGGCGAAATGAGGCCCTGTCTTTTCGGCGATGAGGATGGGCAGCTTATCGAAGATATCGTATTTCTTCGCCATCGCATAGGCCGTGGTATCCGTCCCGATGGCAAACTCTCCCATCGGAAGCGTTTCATGATGGCAGAGGATATGTTCTTCGATGTATCTCCGGTTCTCCTCCTCCTTTTCAAAATTGGAGCAGCTGTAATCCGTGATATATCCGTCCCGGAAGGTGAGCTTCAGATCCCTGAACATCAGCTCCTTAAGATAGACCTGTGATACATGCAGAATGCCGTTCGTCCCCGTAAGCGCCGGGGATGTGAAAACCTCCCCCACCGGGATATTAACATCCGCCACACAGTTTTCAAAAACCGTCTCGTGTTCCTTATCCGTAAGAGGATGAAGCCGCACGGTGATATCGGTCTGATTGGCTCCTCTGCCTCTGATCTCCACGCGCTCTCCCATTTCCAGAGTCTCTATGATCGCCTGCTGCATCCTCCGGTATTTTTCATAAGGAAGCGTGTTGATCGTAACGGTCTCCCGGAAGATCTCCTCAAAATCCTTTCCGATCGCCGGTACGGGATAAGAAATGATCGTAAAGGACCTTTCCTCTCCTTTGATATACTCGTTTGTAATGGAAGCGTTCCTGGACTGCAGCATCACCGAAAGCCGGCGCTGCTCATCACTGAGCTGCCAGGATTCGCTGTGGCATACCGGCACAAACTCCTCCATCCCGAACCGCTCCATCACCGCGGGACCGGCAAAAACGGCAGCCAGC
>CACZNS010000096.1 GCA_902782575.1 uncultured Lachnospiraceae bacterium | reverse complement strand
GCAGGCAACGTTCTCTTCATGCATTCTATAGCTTCCTGATCTGTTGCTAATTTCTGCTCAGCTTCCTCATCCGCAGCGGATCCGTCGGAATGAAGCCCGATGAAATTATAACCGGATATTATCGGCGACACCCTTGAATACTGAACATTTGTTTTGCTTTCGTTGATGGCACCTTTCCAGCCGGCTTCATCTGCCAGATGTTTATTCATGCTTGAGGTTTTCGTGACGATACTCCTGATATAAGTATACTCGGTGATTTTGAATTTCTTGTTGGGGAAGGCGGAGGGAAGCTTTTGGGCCTCTTTTGTCATCCACTTCGCAAGATGCTCAGGATATCCATTTTCGTCCAACAGGTTTTCCTGCCACTCCTTTGTGATGTTGAACATATATACGGGATCCTTATCTACGGTAAAATCCCTCATCCCGTTGATAAGGGAATCCATCCACCGGGCCCGTTCCTTCCCCTTTTTAAGGAAACGTCCTCCTGGTCTTTTGTCCCTGTACAATATGGCTGCATTCATAAGCTCTGCCATAGAGGCATAGACTTCTTTTCTGTTTTTCGTCGAATTAAGATCAAGGGCCAGAACCTTTTTTGCAGCCTCCTGCACGGCTGAGTAATATCCGGAAGCCCCCCTCTTATCGTTGACAATGGACTGGAGGGTTTCCTTAAGCTGTCCGGGCAGGGAATGATCCTGAGGAGCCTTTTTTTCCTTTGTTTTCCGGGAAGCTTCTTTCTTCCCCTTATTTTTATTTCCCTCCTGAAGCTTTGTGACATCCAGCTGTTTTTCCGCATTTTTCATGTCTATGATATTTACCGGAATCTCGCTTTTTTTCTCCTCCTTAAGAAGAGATTTTTCCGGAGCTTCTATGGCATCCGGATCCGGTGCGACAGCTTCTCTTGTCTTTTTCATCATAGCCAGATCATAGACAGTGCCTGCACGCTTGCTGCGCTGCATTTCCAGCGCAACATCTATTTCCGGATCCGCAGGAACACTGTAGCGCCTCTGCTCAAGCTCCGGAGCGCTGCTTTCAAAATAAAGATCATCAGCAACCTCATCCTCGAGCTTCATCTCCTGAAGGGCGGGCATGGAAACCCTGTTTTCCAGCTCCTGCCGGGGCTTTATGTCCTCCTTAAATTCCGTCTTTCTTTTGTTCATCATCTGAAAAGAATCCATAATATTACCTCCTGATTTTTGCAGACCGCTTTAGTAAAATGGCTGCCGACACACTGCGGAGCAGCTCTGTTATCGCTGCGATCCCTTTATGAGGCGTTAATACGCCCGGAATATGTTTGGTCACTGTACTACATGTGCCACGAAGGAACCGACCTTTTCGGCCTTAAAGCCGGTGAGTTCTTTTAAGACCATCTCCTGGTCCGGATCGGACAGGGTGATTCCGATTTCCGTACCGGCAGAATAAAGCTTCCTCGCCGCTGTGACGGCGTGGTAAAGCAGGGCTTCTATGGCGGAAGTTCTGTCTTCTTTTGCAACCAGCACCTCGTCCACATAAAGCACTCCTCCGCGGCGGCTGCAAAGAATGCCACCCTTTAAGACGGCCTCATGGTCATAGGCAAAGAAGCTTATGCTTTCATCGTAGTAGCTTCTTACATTGATCACTGCTGATCTTTCATCCGCAAACCTTATGAAATCTCTCCATTCACCTTTTTCAAGAGATTTCAGTGAAACACAGGAAAACCTCGTATTATCGTTTCCGGGATCTATTTCCGAGAGCCGGAAGCCGTAAACCGGAAGAGCGTCCTTTGTTCTCTTAAAATCCAGAGCTTCAAAAAAAAGTGAGAGATCCTGATCCTCTTCCGCGGGTTCCAGATGACAGCAAAGAACAGCTTTTGCCCCGGCTTCCACGGAAAGATCCATGAGTGCGTGGATCAGAGCTGTTCCCACGCCCTTTCTTCGCCAGGCTTCATCCACATAGATCTGTCTGATGGTAAGGCTGTATCCGGTCTGTCCATTATTCACGGACTCTGCCGCCAGAATGCCGCAGGCGGTATTTGTCTTTTCATCATATGCGCCGAAGAGTATGTCACAGACTGCAAGTGTAAGCGTATCCACGGCGGGAAGAAACAGCAGTCTGTTTTTTTCATTTATTTTTGTTACTTTGATCATATTGCTACCTCACTTTAATAAACACATTTCCCTTGTATTATAATGGAAAACGCCCCCAAAAGCATCTATGTAAATAAATATACCATTGATCTGATACGGCTTTGGGTGATCGATATCTCCCTGACAGACGGTTCATTTCCCGGGACTTTGAAGGAGAACCGGGAAATGTGTTTGCGGAGAGCCCCGGTCCTTTTTATTGTTACATAAAGATTTTTGCAGCTTTTTTGCAGGCTTTAAGGTATAATATTCGTTGGGATTCACGGTCAATCTGTTTGCAGTCAGCCCGACCGCCCATATCCGGCAGGGAGATTTCAGAAAGTGAGGATGAGAAAATGAATAAGAACAGGCACTTGAAATTTCATTACGGGATCAGGATCTTTTTAGCGGTTTCAATGTTATTGACTGCTTGCGGCAGTGCTTCAAATGCGTCCGCCCCGGACAGAGAGGTGATCAATCAGGTATCTCTTTTGCAGGGGCTTACATTTGGCGATTACAATGGAAGTGTTCCGGTAAGTCAGTTAAAAAAACTCGGAGATACCGGAATCGGCACATTTGATGCCCTTAACGGTGAGCTGATCATGCTTGAAGGCACGGTTTACAGAGCCGCACATGACGGATCCATAGAAATAGCAGCAGACGATGAGACGATCCCCTTTTCAAATGTGACTTTTTTTGACGCGGACGAAGCAATAAAACTGAGCGGCATAGACAGCGTTAATGTCCTGAAGGCCGAGCTGGACAGGAAAGTTCATGAAACAGGGGATAACCGGTTTTACATGATCAGGGCGGAAGGCACCTTCAGCAGTATGCAGGTGCGAAGTGAGCTTCCTCAGACAAAGCCGTACAAGCCGTTAGCGGAAGTGCTGGAAACCGATCAGACCTTTTTCGACTACGAAAACATCAAGGGGACAGTCGTCGGGCTGTATTGTCCCGATTATATGAATGATCTGAACGCCGTGGGCTGGCATTTCCATTTTATTTCAGATGACAGAAAGTCCGGAGGTCATGTACTGGATCTTGCCGCAGATGAGCTTGAAGTGAGCATTGACCGGACAGATCGCTTTTCCATGGCATTACCTGATAACGAGATGTTCAATAGTTTTGACCTTACCATAGATCAGAGTGATGATATCAAGAAGGTTGAAACCGGAGAAGAATAAACAGAGAGAATAGTGAAAAAACTGTTTCCTGATCGGCATACGGTATTGTCCTCGAAAATGAATGAGGAGAAGGATATTGAAAAGCTGTTTGGGTAGTGGGTTATATTCCAGTTTAACGTACTAAAAGGAGAAATTGTATTAGATATATGAAAAAGAAAGCTAAAACAACTAGAATTATAAGAATTATTCTCCTGATAGTACTTGCAGTATTATTAGTGATTGTGTCAGGAACATTTATCTTTCATAAAATAAAAACTGCTCAGGAAATTAAACTGCTGAAGGCAAATGGATATTACAATCCAGTTTCCGTAGGAGATCATTC
>CACZNS010000095.1 GCA_902782575.1 uncultured Lachnospiraceae bacterium | reverse complement strand
CTTTGTATACGTCGTTTCCTGTCTCTTTGACGCCGGGAACCGGTCGGACAGGTACGTCCGGACCGACGGCAGCAGGCGCTTAGGCCGCTGCTAACGCGTAATTATTGTCTGCGTTTATATTTAGGTTTGGAATTTAACGCAATCCCGTTCGGATAGCTTCTCCAGCTTCATGATCCCTGTCGAAACCATTACTACCCCGTTTCGCAGTTCACACCGCTATTCAGTTTTTCCGGCTGAGGCAGAGCCCCGGTCGGATACGAAGATCAATGATCTACGCATATTATATATCGGACGAAACCTGAAATCAATAAACCTGTAGTTTAATTCGCGGCAGTTTCAAAGCATAGTCTCCGAATATCAGCAGCGTCAGAAGCTCCCCTGCCGGATAAGCCAGCCACACTCCCGCCGGCCCTGCCGTGTATCCGGGGCGAGAGGTGCCGCAAAGCTTTCGGCAAAAGCACCATCCCGCTGATATCTCTGACAACAAATGAATGATGTCAGAGTCAAAAGGTCATAATGCGTTCAAACTGGTTTGAAAAGCGTTATGACCTTTCTTCGATCAGCTTTTGCAGTTCCTCTTCGGACAGGCCTCTTCCTTCTTCCCCTGCATTGTAGGATATGGAGAAATTACCGTTTCCATCATTGTACAATGCCAGATTCACCAGACTTCCGTCCCCGCAGCAGGTGACCTCCACGCCCTGTATCTCAAGGAGCTGTTCCTCTGAGTATGTATTATGATCTCCGGACAGGTCACGATCTTTTTTTGTATTGGACTTTCTGATCACAAGCTCATTGTCCCCGCCGGTATAACGGGCTTCGATGATCTCCTCCGTATACCGGTACGTCTCGAGCTTAAGCCCCTCCGGCAGGCAGCTTTCCCCGGGCGGATCAAGGCTTACACCCGAATACTCTTCGGCCACGGACAGCGCCTGCGTATCTCCCCAGGGATTCACCGCTGCCTCCAGCCGCATCTCCTCAAGCAGATCCTCGTAATCCGCCGCTTCATCTGACACTGCCGCATCTGTGCCGGTCTTCCCCTCATCCGCTTCATCCTGCGATCCAGCCGGCGCATCGCTTACACTCGCATCCTGCAGCTCCGAGCAGGAAACGAGTCCCGGCAAAAAGAGGCACATGAACAGCAAAATCATTGTTTTTTTCATAAGAACTCCTTTCTCATTATGACCCTCACGTCATTATGAATGGCGGAAGACAAAAAGAAGACAGAAGGACCGTCTTCTCAGCGCTTCCTTAACGCGGTATTACCACTCCGATGATGAATTCTTTTTCCTCATGCCGGAAGCTTGCGGTTCCCCCATACCGTTCGGCAGCCGTGCGGATGGAGGAAAGACCAATGCCGCTGCCCTCGGGGTGGGTGGAAAGATACCTGTCCCCGTCCATCCGGACCTTCCCGCAGAAGCTGTTCGAGGCGACAATGCCGAAGCGAACCTCGTTCGGGCAGGAAATGCTTAAGCTGATATAACGGTCCGTCTCCGGGATATCAAGACAGGCCGTGATGGCATTGTCAAGGATGTTGCCGACGATGCTGCAAAGATCCGCATCCGAAAGCGGAAGCTTTTCGGGAAGCTCCGCAACGATCCGAAGCCGGATCCTGTGCTGGTGCGCCGCCTCCCCGTAATAGTTAAGGAGCGCGTTCAGCGTGGCATGCTCACAATAGTTCACCACCTCGTTTTTCGGCATGGAAATGCGGTAGGAGGTCAGGACCTGCCTGGCAGCCTCGACATCACCGGCAGAGAGCAGCTCATCCAGCACGCCGATGACATGGCGGAAATCATGACGCACCCTGGCGCTTTCCTTCATGTATGACTGAAGCTTGCGGTACTGGCTTTCCTCCATTTCAAGCATACGGTTACGCTCTCTGGTCTCCTCCAGATCCACCATACCCCGCACTATGGAATAAAAGATCCAGCAGAGCAATAACAGGAGGATCAGCATCATCGGCTCGACGGTAAAGAACACCTTTGCCATATTATTTACATGCAGGGTCTCGTAGCGCTTCGGTACTGTCAGAAAATTAAACGCCAGGAATACAGCCGAGACTGCAGAGGCGATGTACCAGACTCTGCCGATGGTGAAATGGTCGATCAGCCAGCTGCCGTATTCCGAAAACGGCCAAAAGAGCACCGCTGTAAGCACCAGACTCAATCCAAACCGGAAGATCGCAGCCTGAAGGCTGTAATCCTCTATGGTGGCAGCCGGATGTAAAAAGGCATCATAGACAATGGAAAAGTTGGAGATAAAGCTGAAAAATGCACTGACCAGCACCAGTACGGCAAGTGACTGATAAAAAGGTGCACTGATCGTCCTTTGATAGATGAAAAGAAATATGACCACAGAAGGCATGAACAGTATGCCGGATCCGACAGACCGGTTTGAAATGATCAGTGCCAAAAGGGGCACAATGACACACATGGCGAGAGCCGCACCGATCAAAGTCTTTTTCCGTCCGTATTTAAGCCGGTTTTTCATAGGAAGGTAACAAAGCAGTACCGCAGACAGGCAGCTGCAGCTGCGGAACAGCCCGGTCAGACAGGCTTCCGGGCTCATGACAGACCTCCTCTCAATATGTCGGAGCGTATCCTGTCGACCAGATAGTTGTCCCAGATCTGTTCCAGGTTCCTGCGGTTCCTGGGATTGATCGGAACAGGGCTCCCAACCGTCAGCTTCAAAAGACGGTCATCAAAGCTTTGGATATAGGCCATGTTAACGATGACGCCCCGGCGTACCAGAAGAAACCTCTTATCCTGTAAGAGAAGCCTGCCCGCTGCAGCGAAGGTCATGCGGGTAAGAAAACCGCGCTCCTTTCTGTCGAGGATCTGCAGATAGTTGTGAGCATCCGTTTCCACATATACCAGATCATCATAAAAAACACTGACATCACCATCCTGACCGGGAAAGGAAAACGCAGGGGAGCTTACAGGCGTGGTCTTTTCAAGGATATCATCCATCACAGAAAAGAGGTCCTCTCTTCTGACAGGCTTTACTATGTATTCATAGGCATGAAGCCTGAAGGCATCCGGCATATATTCCTCGGAAGTTGTCAGGAAGATGATGATAGTATCCTTGTCCGTCTCCCGGATCTTCTGTGCCGCCTCGATGCCGTTCATACCCTCCATGTAGATATCCAGAAAAACGGCGCTGTAAAGAAGCGGCCGGTAATCGGACAGAAAATCCTCTGCACAGCCGTATTCGGACACCGCTATTTCCATATGATTTTTTGCCGCATACTCCGAAAGAATGCGTGTGATCTTTTCCCGTTCCCCCGGCAGATCATCCGTTACAGCAATATTCATCCTCTCGCTGTTTCGCTCCTGATATTTGCTAGTATAACGGTCGCAAAATATCTGGACTAATGCGACGAATGCTTGCCCGAGAGTGCGTATCTGAAAACGTAGGCGTAGCGGGGT
>CACZNS010000094.1 GCA_902782575.1 uncultured Lachnospiraceae bacterium | reverse complement strand
CCTGTATCCCTGAAACGAGGTCCGGCTGATGCATGCGTATTTTGTGACCTGTACCGGCTGTGATAAGGACGAAAACGGAAGGATCACGGCAGTACACTGCACCTATGATCCCGAAACAAAGCAGGGGACGGGCTTTGAGGGACGCAAGGTCAAAGGGACCATACACTGGGTCAAGGCGGATACGGCGGTAAAGGTGACAGCCAGGCTGTACAATAACATCGTGGACGAGGAGAAGGGGGTTTATGACGAGAACGGAAACGTTAATTTGAATCCGGATTCCCTGATCACCATGGAGAACTGCTATATCGAGCCGTCCATCCGGGATGCGGAAGCCTATGAAAGCTTCCAGTTCGTGCGGAACGGATTCTTCTGCGTGGACTCAAAGGATTCCAGACCCGGAGCACCGGTCTTTAACAGGGTTGTTTCGCTGAAATCCTCCTTTAAGCTTCCTGCACAGAGCTGAGCCGGACAAGATGATAAAAAAACAGGGTCTGCCCCAAACCGGGCAGACCCTGATGCTTTCAGGGGATTAAGATTCTTCCTTGTTCAGATCCGTGAACTGAAAGTCCTTTGCCTCCTTTGCTTCCTCGTTTTCGTCCTTTACGACGTTTTCGGCGGGAGCTTCCTTCTTTTCCGGTTCGCCGATGACCTTATCCGTATCGGCTGCCTTCGCCTCCTTTGAGAGATTGAGCGGCACATATTCCCGCTCGGATTTCTCGGTCTGCTCTGTTTCGGCTTTCAGGAATTCCTCCAGATCGTCGTTTTCATCATCGTCAAAATCATCGAAATCATCCGCGTAATCGTTGGACTTAAGCAGATAATAGGCGCCCGCTGCCACGGCGCCGACAATTGCCGCTCCGAATAAGAATTTACCAAAACCTTTTGCCATAATAACTCTCCATTCTTTTCAAGATAACAGTGATCACAGGTTTCCTGTTTATTGTACCCCTGCAATCCCCAAAAATAAAGTGAAAATTGTAAGAAGGTATGCTATGATGTTGAGGTCAAAAGATATTTTGACGCCAACTGATGTCAAAACACTCACAATCCGCGCAACAGCGCTGCTTGTTTGAACGCATTATGACCTTTTGCCACTGACATCATGCTGTAGTAAACACGAATAAAGTGGTTGGCCATATACTTGGTATTCTTATTCAAACGGAGAAATGAAAATGTCTGATCGGAAATATGATGTAATCATTATCGGAGCCGGCCCGTCCGGTATCTTTTGCGCTTATCGCCTGAAGGAGCTGAAGCCGGAGCTGAAGGTGCTGGTGATCGAGAAGGGACGGTCCATCGAGAAAAGAAACTGTCCGAAGAGAAAAACGAAGGTATGTGTTGGCTGCAAGCCCTGTTCCATCACAACGGGCTTTGCCGGAGCCGGAGCCTTTTCCGACGGCAAGCTCTCCCTCTCGCCGGACGTGGGGGGGAATCTGCCCGAGATCCTGGGCTACGACAGGACCAGGGAGCTGTTAAAGCAGTCTGATGATATTTATCTGAAATTCGGAGCGGACCGGAATGTATACGGGATAGACAAGGAAAAGGAGATCCGGGAAATAAGGAGAAAGGCCATCAACGCCAATCTGAAGCTGGTGGAGTGTCCGATCCGCCATCTGGGTACCGAGGAGGGCTATAAGATCTATGCAAAGCTCCAGGAGCATCTGGAAAAGACCGGGGTGGAGCTGCAGTTCAACACGATGGTCGAGGATATCATCATTGAGGACGGCAGGATCCGCGGCGTAAAGACCGATCAGGGAGAGCTGATCGAGGCGGGGATCGTAGCCTCCGGCGTGGGAAGAGAAGGTGCCGACTGGTTTTCACATCTCTGCGGAAGCCACGGGATCGAGACGAAGGTCGGAACCGTGGATGTGGGCGTAAGGGTAGAGGTGCGGGATGAGATCATGCAGTTCCTGAATGAGAATCTGTATGAGGCAAAGCTGATCTACAGGACCCCGACCTTTGACGATAAGGTAAGGACCTTCTGTACCAATCCTTCGGGGGAGGTGGCGACGGAGTATTATGATGATTCGCTGGCGGTGGTAAACGGACACGCCTACAAGTCTCAGGAGTATAAGACAAACAATACCAATTTCGCGGTGCTGGTTTCCAAAAACTTTACCAGCCCCTTTAACACCCCGATCGAATACGGGAAAAAGATCGCGGAGCTTTCCAATATGCTCTGCGGAGGCAGGATCCTTGTGCAGACCTTCGGGGATTTCAAAAGAGGCAGACGGACAAATGAAGAGAGACTTTGCCGCTGCAATCTGATCCCGACGCTGAAGGATGCGGTACCGGGAGATCTGTCGTTGGTCTTTCCGCACCGGATCATGGTGGACATCGAAGAGATGATCTATGCCCTGGATAAGATCACCCCCGGTCTGGCAAGCGACGAGACTCTGCTCTATGGTGTGGAAGTGAAGTTTTATTCCAACAAGGTGGTTGTCAACGATAAATTTGAAACCAATGTCGGAGGTCTTTACGCAATGGGAGACGGAGCCGGGATCACCCGGGGACTGCAGCAGGCGTCCGCAAACGGGATCTGTGTGGCGGAGGCCATCGTTCAGGCTATATGAAGGATATCATGCACCGGGTTCTGAGCCTGACTCTGATCCTCTCCTTCTGCCTTTTTCTGCTTCCGGGATGCGCGGACAGGGACGACAGACAGATCATCCTGACGACCGGCTTTGAAGAAAAAGAGGTTTTTCTGATAGGCAGCAGGAAATGCTATACCCCGGAGATAGGTGTATACATGCGATCCTCCCAGAACAGATATGAGTCTGCCTTCGGAAAAGGGATATGGGAGAGGAGCATCGGCGGAGAAACACTGGAGCACCGGCTGAAGGAAATAACCCTCTCCAGGCTGGCGCAGATCAAAACGATGGATATGCTTGCCGAGAGCAGGGGTCTTGCTCTTTCCGAAAGGGCCCTGGGGCAGTGTGCCCGGGCAGCGGAGATCTACTATTCTTCTCTTTCGGAAAAGGATCGGGAGCTTCTTTACGGCATCACGGAAGAGCAGATCGCTTCGATGTATCAGGATTATGCCCTTGCGGATCTGGTGTACCGGAGCGTCACGGCGGATATCAATCCGGAGATCAGCGACGATGAGGCAAGAACGATCACCGTCCGGCAGATCCTGATCAAATGCGATCCGTCGGATTCCTCGGAAAAGCGACAGAAGGCATATGATGCCGCCAGAGAGATCCTCTTGAGGATCGAGGCGGGGGAGGAGTTTGAATCGCTGGCGGACCGTTATAATGAGGATGATCAGAGCGTATATTCCTTCGGGAAAGACAGCACGCTGCCTGCTGCCTTCGTGGAAACGGCCTTTGCCCTTTCCAAGGATGAGGTATCGGAGATCGTGGAAACGGAGTACGGCTACCACATCATCAAATGCATCAGTACCTTAAACAGGGATGAGACCGATGCCAATAAGCTCCGTATTCTGAATGAAAGAAAAAGAGAAGCATTTGATGAGATTTACGATGAGTTTGTTCTGACCCAGTATTCCAATCTGAACCAGGAACTGTGGGATGGAATGGAGTTTGACAGCGGCACGCTTGATGCGTCCGAGAATTTTTTTGACATCTACGGCAGGATGATTGCCGGAGTATTGTGAGGAGATCATGAATTACAGTTACAGAGGGATCCGGAAACGGAGGGCGGAGCTTAATTCCAAAATGCCGAAGTTTGCCAATATGTTTGGCGCTATGTTTTATCAGGCGACACTGATCCTGATCGTCGGGGTCGGACTGGCAGGCTGCTTCGGAGGAGTGGGGGTTTTCAAGGGTGTGCTCGCTTCCGCGCCGGATATCTCAACGATCGATGTCAGGCCTACGGGCTTTTCCTCTACCGTCTATGACAGTGAGGGAAACCAGATCACAAAGCTGGTTGCCACAAATTCAAACAGGATCTATCAGACCATTGACAAGATCCCGATCGATACCCAGCATGCCTTTGTTGCCATAGAGGATTCCCGTTTCTATGAGCACAACGGCATCGACATCAAAGGTATTTTCCGTGCGGCTTATATCGCTCTGAGTACCCGGAACGCCTCCGAGGGTGCATCAACCATCACCCAGCAGCTCATCAAAAACAGTGTGTTTACGGGCTGGACAAGCGAACAGTCCTTTACGGATAAGCTGAAGCGTAAGATCCAGGAGCAGTATCTTGCGATCCAGCTGGAAAAGCAGCCGGGCATGACGAAGGACACGATCCTGGAGCTGTATCTGAATACGATCAACATGGGGCAGAATACTCTGGGAGTGCAGGCTGCATCCCTCAGATATTTCGGGAAGCCGGTCTCGGAGCTGAACCTTTCCGAAAGTGCCTGCATCGCGGCGATCACAAACAGCCCTACAAGATATAATCCCATCCTGCATCCGGATAATAACGCGGACCGGAGAAAGAAGGTGCTGCATGATATGCTGGAGCAGGGCTTTATCACCGATCAGGCTTATCAGGAAGCCATGGAGGATGATGTGTACTCCAGGATCCAGACCGTCAATGCCCAGACCGAGCAAAACACCATCAACTCCTACTTCACGGATGCGATGATCAAGGAGATCATGGAGGATATGCAGGAAAAGCTCGGCTACAACGAAAACCAGGCATACAACATGCTTTATTCGGGCGGTCTTTCGATCTTTACGACCCAGGATCCGGCGGTCCAGAGAGTGGCGGATACCGTCTGCTCCGATCCGGAGACCTATCCGGAAAAAACACAGTATCTGCTGGATTATCAGATCACGGGAGTGGACAGTCAGGAGAATGTGCAGAACTTCTCTTCCCAGATGATGCAGCTCTATTTCCGGGAAAACGGAAAAGGAAATGCCTACAACCGTCTGTATTCCAGCGAAGAGGAAGCCAGGGCGGACGCGGAGCTCTACAAGGAGCATGTGCAGAGTGAAGGCTACGAGATCGTGGCGGATACGATCTCGATCACACCGCAGCCCCAGATCTCGCTGACCGTGGCCGATCAGCATACCGGCTATGTAAAGGCCATCGTGGGAGGCCGCGGGACCAAGGCGGCCAGCCTGACCCTGAACCGTTCGACGGATACGATGCGTCAGCCCGGATCCACCTTTAAGGTGGTCTCGACCTTTGCTCCCGCCCTGGATACGGGGCAGAAGGGACTCGGTTCCGTGCAGGTCGACGAACCGTACAACTATGCGAACGGAAGACCGGTCTCCAACTGGTATACGGGCTATAAAGGCCCCTGTACCTTGAGATACGGTATCGAGCAGTCCCTGAACATTGTTACGGTCAAGACCCTTACGGATATCACCCCCAGACTGGGCTTTGACTATCTGCTGAACATGGGCTTTACCACCCTTGTGGAGCAGCAGACCCTGGCGGACGGCTCCGTCGTATCGGATGTGGGTCAGCCCCTGGCCCTGGGCGGTATCACAAGGGGAGTGAAGAATTATGAATTAAATGCGGCTTATGCCATGATCGCAAACAGCGGGCTGTATATCAAGCCCACCTTTTATACCAAGATCCTGGATCATGACGGCAATGTGCTGATCGACAACACCGCGCCGGAGTCCAGGCAGGTGCTGAAGCCGTCCACCGCCTGGCTTCTGACCTCCGCAATGGAGGACGTAATCACAAAGGGTACCGGAGGAGCGGTTAAGTTTGAGGGAATGACGCTGGCGGGGAAAACGGGAACCACCTCCGACAACAAGGACGTATGGTTTGCCGGTTATTCGCCGTATTATACCTGCACGACCTGGGCAGGCTATGACAACAACGAAGAGATGACGGATGCCGCCCAGAGGGCGCTGGCAAAGACCGTCTGGAAGGCCGTGATGTCGCAGATCCACGAGGGACTGGAGGATAAGGAGATCATGCCGATGCCGCCGGATATTACGACGATCTCGGTCTGCAAGCAGACGGGGCTGCTGGCCACGGATTACTGCAGGGCAGTCGGAACCGCGCAGTCGGAGTATTATGCCGAGGACAGCGTTCCCACCGAGTCCTGCCCGGGACATGCGTCCAAGACATATATCTGTGCCATGACCGGACAGGCAGCCTCCGAGACCTGCCCTGTGCGGACGGAGGGAACTCCGTTAATAGGCGGCTGGTGTCCTCATTCACTGAATGCCGACGGAACCCAGAGATCCGATGCCACACCCTCCGAGCTGGCGGCAGCGGCAGCAGCGGCAGCGGCAGCCCAGAATGCGGCAAACGGCGTAGTGCCGGGGGCGGCTGCCACCGTTCCGGGCAGCGTGGTAGTGCCGGGAGCAGCGACAGCCACACCGCAGGCGGTCCCGGTCACTCCCGTAAACCCCATGGATCTGTTCGGGGTAGGAGCAGCGGCCAATTAAAAGGCCTGTGGGGAAGGGAAGCATGTCTGATTTTACGGATCATATACGACAGCTGAAAAACAACGCGGCGCTGCTGAAAAAGCATGACGACGGTTCTCTGGAGGCGATCTGGGTATCGGAGGATTTTACGCGGATGATGGAGTGCTCCGAGGAAGAGGCGCTCAGGCTTACGGACGGAAACAGCATTGCAAGATCCACTCATCCGGATGACCGTCTTCTTGTCAAGAGGATGCTCAGAAGACGGGTGTCGGAAGAGGGCGGCGACAGCCTGTTCATCCGGAAGATCACGGCGAAGGGTCATGTGATCTGGTGCAGTGTGCATTTTGCTTTCGTGGAATCGGACGGTGAAAAATACATCTATTGCACCTATTTTGACGTGACCATCCGTAAGGAATACGAGGAACGGCTTCGAAGCGCCTACATGAGCCTCGGAGACAATTTCTACCGGATGGATGAGCTGACCCTCGGCATGTTCAGAGTCAATCTGACGAGGGACATGATCGAAGATATCCAGGGAAGGGATCTTTTCAGTACGGATTCGCGGATGTACTCCTTTTCCGAGATCATCAGGCTCAGATCGATCCATTATCCCATCAGATCCGAGAGGGAGCATCTTCTCTCCGAATTCAGCAGCAAAGCATTGATCGAAGGCTATCTGGCCGGAAACATGATGGTTTCCAGGATCCTTTATTCCGAGCGCAGGGACGGCAGCTTCTGCTATGTGGAGCTTAAGGCTACGATCACCAGACAGCCGATGAACGGCGATGTCATTGCGTTTGTGACGGAGCGCCAATGCAACACGGATAAGGTACGTGAAATGCTATTAAGCCGGATCCTTGCCCGTCAGTTCGACATGGTCGCGTATCTGTCGGACAGGAAATACGGTGTTGTGATCGGCGATGCGGCCAATATTGAAAAGGGCAGCATCTTTCCGCTGACCAGAAACGGGGAATACGAGCATTATCTGGAATCACAGGTGTTTCCGGTGCTTCACGGAACAGATCTTCAGAAAAAGGCAATGACAGAGGCTCTTGCCCTGGGGACCGTTAAGCAGAAGCTTAAGGCCGGCGAGTCCTATGTAGTAAACATCGCCTGCGATATTGACGGCGAAACATATTATAAACGCTTTGACTTTTACCGGGTGGATCCCGGTGCGGATTTCCATATCGTCTTAAAGAGCGATACGACCGATGTGCAGAGAGAGCAGATCGAGCGGAATATGCAGCTGGCCGAAGCCTTAAAGGAAGCGGAGCAGGCAAATGTGGCAAAGACCGCTTTTCTGTCCAGAATGAGCCATGAGATCCGGACGCCGATGAACGCCATCATCGGCCTGGATAATATAGCCCTTCAGGGGGCAGGTCTTCCACGGACCGTAAAAGAAAACCTGGAGAAGATCGGAAGCAGTGCCAGGTATCTGCTTTCGCTGATCAACGATATCCTTGATATGAGCCGGATCGAAAGCGGAAGGATGGTTCTGAAAAACGAGGAGTTTTCCTTCAGCGCATTTCTCGATCAGGTCAATACCATGGTGGACGGGCAATGCCGGGACCGGGGGCTGCATTATGACTGCGTGATCCACGGAACGGTGGAGGAGTCCTATATCGGTGATGATACCAAGCTGAAACAGGTGCTGGTCAATATCCTGGGAAATGCCGTGAAATTTACCGGATCAGGAGGCACGGTTTCTCTCAGCGTGGAGCGGATCTCCCACTTTGAAGGGCACTCGACGATCCGCTTCCGGATCCGGGATACGGGGATCGGCATGGACAGGGAGTATCTGCCGAGGATCTTTGATGCGTTCTCCCAGGAGGATGCCACAACCACAAGCTCCTACGGCGGGTCCGGCCTGGGAATGGCCATCACGAAGAATATCGTCAAGCTGATGAACGGAGATATCAGCGTGGAGTCCGAGAAGGGAGTCGGAACCACCTTTACCGTGGATGTGACATTAAAGGACACGGAAGGAAAGGATCTGCACCGGCCTGAGCTGGATATCAGCGCGGAAGAGCTGAAGGTCCTCATCGTTGATGACGACCCGGTGGCTCTGGGGCACGGGCATATCGTTCTGGAAGAGATCGGCATCACGAGCGATACGGCCCTTTCCGGCAGCGAGGCGCTGGAAATGATCGAGCTGAAGCATGCGCGCAATGAATCCTACAATCTGATCCTTGTGGATCTGAAGATGCCCGGACAGAACGGCGTGGAGGTGACGAGGAAGATCCGGGAGATCATCGGGGAGGATACCGCCATCGTTATTCTGACCGCATACAGCTGGGCGGGTGTGGAAGCGGAGGCGATCGAGGCTGGGGTGGACGGCTTTATGAACAAGCCGCTCTTTGCCTCAAACGTACTCTGTGAATTCCGCCAGGCCTTTAAGAAGCGTAAGCTGAAGGGCGGGGAGGAGCCGGAGCCTGCGGATCTTGCCGGCCGGAGGATCCTGCTGGCGGAGGATATGCTGATCAATGCGGAGATCATGAAGCAGATCCTGACCATGAAGGGAATGGAAGTGGAGTATGCGGAAAACGGAAAGCTTGCCGCAGAGCTTTTTGATAAAAGTCCGGAGCACCATTTTGATGCGATACTGATGGATGTGCGGATGCCGGTCATGGACGGGCTTGAGTCCGCCGAAACCATCCGGGCACTTGACAGAGCCGACGCGAAAGAGGTACCGATCATAGCGATGACGGCCAATGCCTTCGACGAGGATGTGCAAAGATCCCTGCAGGCGGGGATGAATGCGCATCTGTCCAAGCCCGTGGAGCCGGATCATCTGTTTGATACTCTCGCAAGGCTGATCGCAAAGAGCGGATCCTCCGTAAAAGGGGGCACTGCGGGAGGAAAGGAGAGGACGTCATGACGCAGGAGGAGACCTATAAGCAGGAACTGGATGATATGTTTGATGTTTTCTCCATTCTGGCCGGGGGAAATCTTGTGACGCTGTATCATGTGAAGGCGAAGCTGACCAGATATTCCGTGGCTTCGGTGGAGCTCTTCGGCCTGCCCGGCGAATATGTGAAGGACGGGGCCCATGAGTGGGCGGAGCACGTACATCCGGAGGACCGCAAGCGCTATCTGGACACGATGGCTGCGATGTTTGAGGGCAAGACAAAAAGCTACGATCTGACCTACCGCGTCAGGACAAAGGAGGGAAGCTACGGTCTTTTCCGGTTTGTGGGCGGCGTTTTAAGAAATGAAAACGGAGAGATCCGGCAGGCAGGCGGGATAAGCATTAACGAGGGCCTGATGGAAAACACCGATCCGATCACCGTGCTCCGGAACCAGTACGGGTTTTTCAGCGACCTGGCCTCGGTCATTGAAGCAAAGCGAAAGAGCGTGATCCTCATGACTGGATTCGATAGGCTGAATCAGATCAACGAGGAGCACGGCTACGGCTTCGGAAACAGGGTTTTGCAGGAGATCGCCTGGATACTCCGGGAGACACTGGGGCAGGACGGTACGATCTACCGGATGGAGGGCGCCAAATTCGCCTTTATGACCGACAGGCTTTCCGAGGAGGAGGTGCAGGAGCTCTATGAAAAAATACGGCGGAGGCTCCTGGGCGGGATCAAGCTGGATGAGATCCGGCTGAACCTGGCGGCAAACGGCGGGATCATCTCCACTGCCCGGACCCGCATGAACGAGCGGACTGTCTATGACTGTCTGATGCGCTCTTATCATGAGTCGAAGCATAATAAGCACGGAAATCCCGTGGTATTTGACGGAAGCAGATCCCATTCGGAAAAGGACTCTCTCGAGATGCTCAACGAGATCCGGAGCTCGATGGTCAATGACTGCGAGGGATTTTATTTACTGTATCAGCCGGTGATCCGCCTGGACGGCAGTCCCGTGGGCGTGGAGGCGTTTGTACGCTGGAGGAGCGACCGGTACGGGGAGGTCCTTCCGATGGAATTCATCCCGGTGCTCGAGCAGGACTTTGCCTTCGAGGAGCTGGGCTTCTGGGTGCTGAGGCAGGCGATGCTGGACGGAAAGAAGCTGATCGAAGCATATCCGGATTTTCTCATGGGAGTGAACGTATCAGCCGTTCAGCTGGAGGATGATTATTTTATAGAGAGCCTGACGGAGATAGCGGAGCAGACGAGATTTCCCTTAAGGAATCTCTGCCTGGAGCTTACAAAGGGCTGCCGGCTTCTGGATATGGAGCACCTCAGGGAGAAGGCGGAGAGGCTTCAGGAAAAGGGTGTCAGGTTTTTGGTCGATGATTTCGGGAGCGGGTTTTCATCTTATGAATTTCTGCGCGAGCTTTCCGCGGATTTCGTGAAATTCGACATGAGCTTTGTGAAAAATATCGAGGTGAGCAGGGAGGACCGGGAGGCGCTGGAATACTTCTGCCGCCTGGCCGGGGTATACGGTCCGAATATCTGCGTCAAGGGAGTTGAGAATGAGAGGATGCGGGAGCTTTTAAGGGATTATCCCGTCAGAAGCATGCAGGGCTATGTCTTTACAAAGCCGCTGGGATTTCAGGAGATCCGGGAACGGTTCTTCCCGGATCACTGAGGCTGATGGTATTTTCTGTTGCGGAAAACGTTTTCCAATGGTAGAATGGTTTCATCGAACTTACAGGCAAGAAGGTAATGTATTTTGAAAAACAGTATTACGGAGGATAAAACGGATATGGAAACAGGCATGGAGAACAGGCTGGATACGCTGACCCGGAAGCTTTACGGAAGGCCCATCAGCCAGGTGACGGATCTTGAAATGTATCATGTGCTGCTGAGCTTTACCAAGGAGCTTGCGGCAGATAAGAAGGAGATTGACGGGGACAGGAAGGTTTATTATATTTCCGCGGAGTTCCTGATCGGAAAGCTTCTGTCGAATAACCTGATCAATCTCGGCGTATATGACGAGGTGGAAGGGATCCTGAATAAATACGGCAAGTCGGTGGCGGTGCTTGAAAACGAAGAACCGGAACCGTCCCTCGGAAACGGAGGCCTCGGAAGACTGGCAGCCTGCTTTATGGATTCCATCGCGACCCTCGGACTTCCCGGAGCGGGCATCGGCCTGAATTATCATTACGGACTTTTTAAGCAGGTGTTCCGGGATCATCTGCAGATGGCGGAGAAAAATGACTGGATCGAAAAGGAATCCTGGCTGAAGAAGACGGATGTCTCCTTTGAGGTGACCTTCGGCGGCGGGAAAAAGGTGCGGTCCGTACTCTATGACATTGACGTGATCGGCTATGAGAACGGGATCGACAAGCTGCATCTGTTTGATCTGGAGTCTGTGGACGAGAGCCTTGTAAAGAGCGGGATCGATTTTGACAAGACCGCGGTGGATAAAAACCTGACGCTCTTCCTTTATCCGGACGACTCCGACGAGGCGGGAAATCTGCTCAGGATCTATCAGCAGTATTTCATGGTCTCAAACGGCGCACAGCTTATCATCCGGGAAATGAAGGAAAAGGGCTTTGATCTGTACGAGCTGGATAAGCATGTGGCGATCCAGATCAATGATACGCATCCGACAATGGTCATTCCGGAGCTGATCAGGATCCTGACACAGGAGGAGGGCTTTACCATCGAGGATGCGGTGCAGGTGGTCAGCAGGACCTGTGCCTATACAAACCATACGATCCTTGCCGAAGCCCTTGAAAAGTGGCCGCTGAAATATCTGGAGGAGGTAGTGCCCCAGCTGGTCCCGATCATCAAAGAGCTCTCCAACCGGATCGCAAAGACCAATAAGGATCCGAAGGTCCAGATCATTGATGCCGAGAAGCGTGTCCACATGGCACATATCGACATTCACTACGGCTATTCCGTAAACGGTGTGGCGGCGATCCATACGGACATCCTGAAGAATACGGAGCTGAACGCTTTTTACAGGCTTTATCCGGATAAGTTCAACAACAAGACCAACGGGATCACCTTCCGCCGCTGGCTCTTCTCCTGCAATCACAGTCTGGCGAAGCTGCTGGATGAAACCATCGGTACGGATTACAGAAAGGACGCGTCGAAGCTGGAGGAGCTTTTGAAGTACCGGGATGATGAAGCCGTCCTGAACAGGCTGCTGGATATCAAAAAACAGAATAAGCAGGTGCTGGTGGATTACATCAAAAAGAATGAGGGCGTGGAGCTGGATAAGGACTCGGTATTCGACATTCAGGTAAAGCGTCTGCATGAGTACAAGAGGCAGCAGATGAACGCGCTCTACATCATTCATAAGTACCTGGAGATCAAGGGAGGAAAGAAGCCTGTGAGGCCCATCACCTGCATCTTCGGGGCCAAGGCGGCGCCGGCTTATGTGATCGCCAAGGATATCATCCATCTCCTGCTCGTTCTGCAGCAGATCGTCAATAACGATCCGGAGGTCAGCCCGTATCTGAAGGTGGTGATGGTCACAAACTACAATGTAAGCTATGCGGAGAAGCTGATCCCCGCCTGCGATATCTCCGAGCAGATCAGTCTGGCATCGAAGGAGGCGAGCGGTACTTCCAACATGAAGTTTATGCTGAATGGTGCCGTGACACTGGGTACGGACGACGGGGCAAATGTGGAGATCCACGAGCTGGTGGGAGATGAGAATATCTATATTTTCGGCGCGGACTCCGATACGGTCATCCGGCATTATGAGAAGGCCGATTATGTTTCCAAAGATTATTATGAGAAATCAAAGGTGATCAGAGAGGCTGTGGACTTTATCGTGGGACCGGAAGCGCTTAAGGTCGGACATAAGGAGAATCTGGAGCGGCTGTATAAGGAGCTCCTGAACAAGGACTGGTTCATGACCCTGCTCGATCTGGAGAGCTATATCAGCAAAAAGGATGAAATGCTCACAGACTTTGAGGATCGGGACAGATGGAAGAAGATGATGCTGGTGAATATCGCAAAAGCAGGCTTCTTCTCTTCGGACAGAACCATCGCAGAATACAACAGGGATATCTGGCAGCTCTGAAGCGGGCGCGGATCTGTCGGCTGCAGAGCGGGTATGGAAGCCCGGGGCTAAGCTATGGCGGGAATAAAAGAAATCGCGGAACGGGCCGGCGTTTCGATCGCCACCGTATCGAATGTGCTAAACCACAAACAGAATGTCGGGGGAGAGACCCGGCAGAGGATCCTGCAGATCGCCGAGGAGATGGGATACCGTTCCGCGGGCGGGGAAAAGGGAAAAAACAAGACGCTGGTGTTTCATTTCAGCGACTTTGATACCCTGTACTATCTGGACATCCTGCACGGGATCAGTGATTATGCGTATCCCCGCGGCTATAACCTGCTGGTCTCCTCGGATCAGGAGCCGGAAAAATATGCGGATCCCTCCATCTCCTGCGGCTTTATCGCAATGGATAACAGATGCGGAGATTCCAAACTCATGAAGCTTGCCGACAGGGGATGTCCCGTCGTGGTGCTGGACAGGGAGCTGGAGTACGAAGGGATCAAGAGCATTGTGGTCAATAACGAGGCTGCCGAGAGGCAGCTGACAGAGGGACTGCTGGAAGCCGGCTACAGAAGCTTTGCCTTTCTCGGAGGGCTGGATACGCCGGACAACAGAGAGCGCTTTACGGCCTTCAAAGAAGTGCTTTCGGAGCATAAGATCACCTTTCGGAGGAATGACTACTATGAAGGTGACTGGAGAGAGGGGAGCGGCTCCCAGGCGGCCCGCCTGCTCCTGCTTTCGGAGCGGATGCCGGAGGTGCTGGTCTGCGCCAATGATATGATGGCGCTGGGGGCCATCAGAAGGTTTCAGGAGGAAGGGCTCCGGATCCCGTCTGATATCGCCGTCTGCGGCTTTGATGATATCATCATCTCCAAATATGCCCGTCTGACTACTGTCACGGTACCGAACTATGAGAGGGGGTTTCTGGCGGCACAGTCGCTGGTAGAGATCATTGAGGGCGGCGGAGATTACGAAACCAGACGGATCGGCGCGAGAGTCAAATGGAGGGATACGACGAGGCATTTTAGTAAAGTCGGGTAAAAAACAAAATGATTTTACTAAAAATGACAGCGTTTTAGTAAAATCCGGCGGATATCCTGTAAGAATAGACAGCGGGAGCCGTTGTTTTCGGGTGAAGTGCATGAAAAAAATTTCCCCGCTTGTCCCGGAAAAGGTTAACGGCGGATAATGGAACTATCTTAAAAACCCGATTCGAACACAGGAGGAAATTTATGATGAAGAAGAAATCATTAGCGATCACACTTGCTGCCATGACGACTCTTTCCATGATCCTCGGCGGATGCGGCGAAGCAGCGGCGCCTGCGGCGGATGCAGGAGCGGCTGGGGCCACTGAAGCGGCAGGAGAAGAGGGATCGGCTCCGGCAGAGACCCCGGAGGGCGGCATTCGTCTGGTCAATAATAAGGTGGAGGTAGACAGCGGATTAAAGAAGCTGGCTGCAAAGTATGAGGAAGAGACAGGCGTGCCTGTCGTGATCGAGTCGCTGGGAGGCGGTATCGATACCCAGGCGACCCTGAAGGGATACTATCAGGCAGGGGATATGCCGGATATCTTCGTTTTCGAAGGAGATATTCATTATCCGACCTGGGAAGGTCTGATGGCGGATCTTTCCGGTGAGCCGTGGGTGGATGACACGGAAGCGGAGTATGTGAGGGACGGCGGAGTATACGGCTTCCCGACCACCACTGAGGCCATCGGCCTGGCGTATAATGCGGATATCCTGGCAAAAGCAGACATCGATCCCAAGTCGATCACAGGTCCGGAGAGCATGAAGGCTGCATTTGAGAAGCTGGATGGCATGAAGGATGAGCTTGGTCTGACCTCCGTGCTCGGATATTATACGGAGTCCTCCCAGCTCTGGTGGTCACCGGGTCAGCATCTGTTCGGTACCTATTTTGACGAGGGACTTGCCAGAGACGATACGACCTATATCGATCTGTTCAGTGACGGAGGCAAGCTGGATGAGGAGAGAGCTTCCGCGTGGGCGGAGATGGTCACGCTGTTCAATCAGTACACGGATCCGAAGGGCGTATCCGGTACATACGATGATCAGGTACAGGGCTTTGCCAGCGGAAAATATGCGTTTGTGACCCAGGGCTCCTGGATCGGCGCTTCCCTTACGGATCAGTATAAGGATGACTATGCTGCATCCGGAAACTTTGAGATCGGCATGATCCCCTATGCATTCATCGAGGGGCAGGATACGATCCTTACGAATTCCCCGAACTGGTGGGGCGTTTATAAGGACGGTAATGTAGACGCGGCAAAGGCATTCCTTGCATGGTGCGCAAAGGATGACGGCGGCCAGGAGATCCTTGCGAAGGACTGCGGATTCATTTCCCCGTACTCCTCCAACACACATGCCGCCGATGATCCGTTTGCAAAGACCATTGCGGACTATACCGCTGCGGGCAAGACCTCTTCCTGGCACTGGCTGTCCATGAAGGAGGGCATCGGCCAGAACGCCACCGGCGTGGTATTCCAGGATTACGCGATGGGAAGCTTCCCGGATACGGCCACCTTCCTGAAGACTCTGGAGCAGGTCTGCGAAAACTATTACGCAAACTGAACGGATCCGGATATATGAGAGATATCTGACAGAAAATGAACGTACGATTCAGCGCCGCAAGGCGCTGAATTGTACTTCTTAAACAAAATGAAACCGGTCTCTGCCGGCATTTGCGGCTCACAACCGGCAGCCGCTAAAACGGCACACAAATCACGGAGGATCATATATGGCAACGGAAACAAAAGCTTGGTGGAAAGAGGCTGTAGTTTATCAGATCTACCCCCGCTCCTTTGCGGACAGCAACGGAGACGGCATCGGCGATCTGAACGGGATTACGGCGCATCTGGATTATCTGGAAAAACTCGGGATCGATGTGATCTGGCTTTCGCCGGTCTACAAATCCCCGAATGATGATAACGGCTATGATATTTCCGACTACAGGGATATCATGACAGAGTTCGGTACGATGGAGGATTTCGACCGGATGCTTAAGGCCGCTCATGAGCATCATATCAGGATCGTGATGGATCTGGTGGTCAATCACACCTCCGATGAGCATGCCTGGTTTGTGGAGAGCAGGAAGTCAAAGGACAATCCGTACCGGGACTATTATATCTGGAAGGAGCCCAGAGACGGGAAGGAGCCGAACAACTGGCAGTCCTGCTTCTCAGGTCCGGCATGGAAGTTTGATGAAGCCACGGGCATGTATTATCTGCACTGCTTTTCCGCAAAGCAGCCGGATCTGAACTGGGAAAATCCCAGGGTCAGGGATGAGGTCTTTGACATGATGACCTGGTGGTGCGAGAAGGGCATCGACGGCTTCAGGATGGATGTGATCAGCATGATCTCAAAGGATCCCGCATATCCCGACGGAGAGGTGAAGGACGGGATCTACGGGGATCTGAACCCTTATGTCTGCAACGGACCTCATGTGCATGAATACCTGCAGGAGATGAACCGAAGGGTCCTTTCAAAGTATGACATCATGACAGTGGGGGAGGCGGCGGGTGTCACCCTGGAAGAAGCGAAAAAATACGCAAACAACGAAGGCACCGAGCTGGGAATGGTCTTTCATTTTGAGCATACGGACGGCGCCACCACCGCGGAAAACATCATCGGAAAGTGGGGATACCGCCATCCGAGAATGAGTGCGATCCGCGAGATCCTCAATAAATGGCAGATCGGACTGGAGGGAGAAGCCTGGGGCAGTCTGTACTGGGATAATCATGACCAGCCCCGTGTGGTATCCCGCTTCGGAAACGATGCTCCCGAATGGCGGGTCTTATCCGCAAAGATGCTTGCCACCTGCCTGCACATGATGAAGGGAACGCCCTATATCTATCAGGGGGAAGAGATCGGCATGACAAATACGCATTTTTCTTCCATCGAAGACTGCAGGGATATCGAGGAGATCAATGCATACAGGCAGTATGTGACCGACCATCATATGATCCCGGAAGAAGAGATGCTCAAATGCTTTGACGCGGTCGCGCGGGACAACGCAAGGACGCCGATGCAGTGGGACAGCTCGGAAAACGCGGGCTTTACGACAGGGACACCCTGGATAGCCGTTAATCCGAATTATAAGGAGATCAATACGAAGGAAGCGCTTGCAGATCCGGATTCCGTCTTTTATTATTATCAGAAGCTAATCCGTTTAAGACATGAGAATCCCATTATCGTCTACGGTGTCTTCCGGCCGCTGATGACGGACTGCGAGTCGGTTTATGCCTATGAAAGGGAAATGGACGGAAAGAAGCTGACCGTAGCCTGCAACTGGACAGACGAGGAGCAGGACTGCCCGCTTTTTGACGAGCTTGCCGGCACGGAGCTGATCTCCAATTACGCAAAGCACAGCGAAGGGATCCTTCAGCCCTATGAAGCAAGGGCTGTGCTGACGAAATTGTGAATCCTCACAAAAACGGGTCTGATACAGGGGCAGAGAAAGGATCGAAAGAAATGAAAAGAGAATGGTGGCACAACAAGGTTGCGTATCAGATCTATCCGAAGAGCTTTTACGATTCAAACGGCGACGGGATCGGGGATCTGAAGGGGATCATAAGCAAGCTGGATTATCTGAAGGATCTGGGGGTGGATATCGTATGGCTTTCGCCCATCTATGTATCGCCCCTTGCCGATCAGGGCTACGATATTTCGGATTACAGGGATATCGATCCCCGCTTCGGTACCATGGACGATATGGACGAGCTGCTTAAAGAGGCTCATAAGAGGGGGATGTATATCCTGATGGATCTGGTGGTCAATCACTGCTCGGATGAGCATGAGTGGTTCCGGAAGGCCTGCGAGGATCCGGAGGGCAGATACGGGAAGTTTTTTTATATCGAGACGGTGAAGGACGGAAAGCTGCCCTGCAACTGGAGATCCTATTTCGGGGGACCTGTGTGGGAAAGGCTTCCCGGACATGAGGATAAATATTATCTGCACGTTTTTCATAAAAAACAGCCGGACCTAAACTGGGAGAATCCGGACCTGCGGGAAGAGGTCTACCGGATGATCAACTGGTGGCTGGACCGCGGGCTTGACGGCTTCAGGCTGGATGCGATCATCAATATCAAAAAAGCGCTGCCCTTCAGGGATTATCCCGCAGACAGGGATGACGGGCTCACCACCGTTCACAATATGCTTAAGGAGGCAAAGGGGGTGGGTGTTTTCCTGAGGGAGATGAGTGACCGGACCTTTAAGCCGCACCGGGCCTTTACCGTGGGCGAGGTCTTTAATGAAAGACCGGAGGAGATACCGGATTTTATCGGAGAAGGCGGTTATTTCAGCTCCATGTTTGATTTCGCGGAGACTGTCTTCGGGCAGAGTGAGGCGGGCTGGCAGGACAATATCGATATCACGCCGGATGATTACAGAAACTGTGTCTTTGAAACCCAGAAAAAGATCGCGGATATCGGCTTTATCTCCAATATCATCGAAAATCACGATGAGCCGAGAGGGGTGAGCCGCTATATACCGGAGGGGGATCAGAGCCCGGAAAGCAAGAAGCTTCTGGCAACCGTTTATTTCCTGCTGCGCGGACTTCCCTGGATCTATCAGGGACAGGAGCTGGGAATGGAGAATATCCCCGTTGCCTCGGTCGATGAGGTGGACGATATCTCCTCGATCGATGCGTATCAGGTCGCTTTGGATGCCGGCTGGAGTGAGAAAGACGCATTGAAGCTTATCGGGAAATACGGGCGGGATAACGCCAGAACGCCGTTTCAGTGGGATGCGTCCGAAAATGCGGGTTTCACAGCCGGAAAGCCCTGGCTTCGGATCAATCCGAACTGCCGGGAGATCAATCTGGAAACGGAAAAGGCGGACCCGGATTCGGTCTTCCATCACTATAAAAAGCTGATCGCATTGAGGAAAAGCGGGGAATACGGGGATACTCTCGTATACGGGGAGCTGATCCCGTATCTGCAGGAGAGGCACAACGTGATGGCATATCTCAGGAAGAGTAAGGAGCAGACCCTGCTCGTCCTGGCGAATTTTCAGAGAGAGCCTCAGACACTCCCGCTTCCGGGGAAAGTAAAAAAGCTCCTTTTAAACAATCTGCCCGATGACCCGCAGATCACGGAGGAGATCCGGCTTGCGGGATATCAGGCAGTGGTTCTGGAGCTTTCACGGGAATAGATTACGGCAATTCGGTATAGAGCCAGACACACTCAAACGGCTTTAATCCGACGCGGGAGGCCGGGAGCTTCCTTCCGGTGAGGAGGTCTTTGTATGCTCCGGCTTCCCCTGTGAGGGCAGTCTCTTCCGTGTCCGAGAAATTAAAGAGAGCGACCAGCTTTTCTCCCTCGCGGTAGCGTCCGATGCCCAGAATACGGTCATTGCCGGTCTCCACGATCCAGGCGTCCGCATCCGATTCAAAGACGGAGGTTTCCCTGCGGATCTCCTCCAGCTTTAAGAGCTTCCGGAAGATCTGCCCCTGACGGCTGGTCTTCGAAGTGCGTGCGGCGGCCTCCTTCCAGGAAAATTTTCCGCGGTGCAGATATCGGCTGTCCGCCTGCTTTAAGGGATCTTCGTGATAGGAATAGTCGTTTTTCTGACCGATCTCGTCTCCGCTGTAGAGCACCGGTACGCCGCTTAAGGTAAACAGAAGGGTATGCAGCATCAGATCCAGCGTGATCCCGCGCTTCAGCTTTTCCTTGTTTCGTTCATATTCCGCCGCTTCGATGCCGCAGAGCGAGGCCGTCGTGCCGCACAGGCGGGCATCCTTCAGGCGGGGATCGTCATTGTAAAGCTCGCCCCTGGAGTCGGTGCCCGGCCAGGCGCCTTTCAGGTAATCGTTCAGGTATTTTTTATGCGCGGCTTCTTCCACGCCGAAGGCTTTCAGAAAGTCGTAATCAAGTCCCCATCCGATATCATCATGACAGCGCAGATAGTTCAGGAAGGTATATTCCTTCGGAAGCGCGAAGACCGTCCCGAGCTGATGCTTCAGGAGCCGGACGTCCTTTGTGGCGACAGTGTGCCAGGTGCTGGCCATGGTGGTGACATTATAGAGCATATGACATTCCGGTTTTTCCACCGAGCCGAAGTACGGAACCACCTCCTTCGGCTCCATCACGACCTCCCCCAGAAGCAGTACGCTGGGGCAGACGATCTCGGAGGCCATCCTCATGATCCTGACCAGGGTGTGGACCTCCGGCAGATTGCGGCAGCTCGTTCCGAGGGTTTTCCAGATATAGGGCACGGCATCCAGCCGGATGATATCCACGCCGTTATTACAGAGATTCAGCATATTGGCGGTCATGTCATTTAATACCACCGGATTGCGGTAATTCAGATCCCACTGATACGGATAAAAAGTGGTCATGACGACCTTGCCGGCATCGCCGCACCAGCTGAAATTGCCGGGCGCCGTCTGCGGGAAGACCTGGGGAACCGTTTTTTCGTATTGGTTCGGGATTGTCCAGTCGTCAAAGAAAAAGAAGCGGTCCTGATATTCCTTTTCCCCGCTCCGGGCACGTTTTGCCCATTCATGATCTTCGCTGGTGTGGTTCATGACGAAATCCAGACAGATGCTGATGCCAAGCTCATGGCATTTTCCGGAGAGCTTTTTCAGATCCTCCATGCTCCCGAGGCGGGGATCCACCTCCCGGAAGTCCGATACGGCATATCCTCCGTCGCTGCGCCCCTCCGGGCTTTTTAAAAGCGGCATCAGATGCAGATAATTCACATTGCATTCCCGGATATAGTCCAGATGCTCCAAAACGCCGTTTAAGGTATCCGCGAAGCAGTCCGTATACATCAGCATGCCGAGAGTATCATTGCTCCGGTACCAGCCGGGATCCTTCAGGCGCTTCCGGTCCCATTTTTTCAGTTCACTGCTGCGTGCCCGGTAGTATTCGAAGAGCATGGAGCAGAAATAATCGAAAGCCTTTTCGTTATTCTGATAGAGCCCGGCATAGAGCCATTTCAGTTCGTCATAATGAACGGCAAGCCTTTTTTTGAATTCGGGGTCCTGTTTTTCGGGATGATGATCCATGATGATTGTTCTCCTGCAGTATCGGTCCCGAAGCCGGGACCGGACGATTTGCAGGTAATTATATATTCTTCCCGCTGCAATGTCCACAAAAGATTTTCCGGATTTTTTGACGGGTCCGCGGAAGAGTGCTATGATGTTTCTCCGCAGGAGACACCCGGAAAGCGTCTTACAAATGATGAAGGAGAATAATATGATCACGATCAAGGAGATCGCAAAACAGCTGGAAATGAGCCCGACGACGGTGTCAAACGTCATACACGGAAAGACAAAAGAGGTATCCCCCGAGACGATCGAGAGAGTGCGGCAGTTTCTGGAGAAGGTGGAATATGTACCGAACATGACGGCAAGGAACCTGGCGCAGAATAAGTCCAAGATCATCGGGGCGGTCTTAAAGACAACGGAGGACAGATATTCACATATCCTGATGGATCCGTTTGTATCGGAAATGCTCGGGGGTATCGAACGGGTGGTAAGAGAGGCGGGATATTTTCTCATGCTCTATATCTCGGATGATATCGCGGAGATCATCGACAGGATCACCAGCTGGAACGCGGACGGGCTGCTGCTTTTCTGGATGATGGACGATGACGCGCTTAGGGTGCATAAAAAGTACCGAAAGCCCGTGGTCAGCATAGATACCTATATGAGCAGGGAAACGGCGGAAAAATTTCAACAGAGTCAGTTTGTCAACATAGGACTGGAGGATGAGAAGGGCGCTTATGAGGCCACATCCTATCTGATCGGGCGGGGACACAGAAAGATCGCGATCCTCACGGATAAGAGGGACGGAGTGGATCTGGTCCGCTTCCGTGGGTACCGCCGCGCACTGGAGGATGCGGGGATCGAGTACAGTGACAGATACTTCTTTGAGCTTCGCTCCACAAGGGATGAGATCGGAAAGAGCCTGGAGCGTCTCGCCAAAAAGGCGGAAAAGGTCAGCGCTGTTTTCTGCTGCTCCGATATGTTTGCCGCGATGTTCATCAATGCCTGTATCCGTCACGGATTGCGGGTGCCGGAGGATGTTTCCGTTGTGGGCTTTGATGATAACATCAATATCAGCGAGAGACTCTGCAGGCCGGCCCTGACTACGGTTCATCAGGACATAGCCGGAAAGGGGGAGCTGGCTGCGAAGACCCTGATCGATCTGCTTCAGGGAAAAGGAGCGGAAAACAGCCGGATCATAATGAAAACAAAGCTGATGGAAAGGGACAGTGTGGCTGACTGCTGTTAATGTGCACAAAAGAAGAACGAAGAATCTATACAAAATAACGAATTTATAAAAAGCAGGCGAATGGGGCTTGCTTTTTTTGTGGAAAAAGTCCATTATGAAATCAACTTAAACGCAAAAGGTTTGTTACTTTTGCGGAAAAGCAAAAAGGGATATACAAGGAAACACAGTTTCAGAAGGAGGAAGTTCATGAAAAAGAAAGTTTTGGCTTTGATCATGGCAGGTACAATGATCTTTGGGCTGGCGGCCTGCGGTGAGGCAGCGGCGCCGGTAGCGGATGCGGGCGCGGCACCGGCAGATGACGCGGCTCCGGCAGGGGACGCTTCGGGAGAGGCGGCAGCTCCGGCAGCTTCAAGCGGAGAGGGCATCCGTCTGGTCAACGGCAAGATCGAGGTTGACGCGATGCTGAAGGAAGCGGCAGAGAAGTACACCCAGGAGACGGGTGTGGTCGTTACCATCGAGTCCATGGGAGGCGGCGTAAACATTCAGGATACTCTGAAGGGCTATTATCAGGCCGACAATATGCCGGACATCTTCGTATGCGGAAGCGATGCGGACTTTGACAACTGGAAAGGCATGCTGGTGGATATGAGCGGCGAGGCCTGGGCGAGCGATACGGATGCCGCTTATAAGAATGACGGCGGCACGGTAGGCTTCCCTTACACCACAGAAGCTATCGGCCTGGCTTACAACGCAGACATTCTGGAAAAAGCAGGTGTGGATCCGAAGTCCATCACAGGTCCCGATGCCATGAAGAAGGCTTTTGAGACTCTGGACTCCAAGAAGGATGAGCTGGGACTTACGG
This sequence comes from uncultured Lachnospiraceae bacterium, assembly GCA_902782575.1. Taxonomy (GTDB): domain Bacteria; phylum Bacillota; class Clostridia; order Lachnospirales; family Lachnospiraceae; genus NK4A144. Next base: position 24,262 of record CACZNS010000094.1, on the reverse strand, counting down.
CAGTCATCGGCTGGTGCACCGAGCCGAAGGATCTTTACTGGTCCACAGGCTCCCACAGCTTTGCAAACTACATCGACTCCGGTCTGGCGCGTGATGATACGAAATATGCCGATATGTTGGCGGACGGCGGCAAGATCGACGAGACACGTTTCGAGCATTATGCAGAAATGATCGGTCTGTTCAATCAGTATTCCGATCCGGCTCTGCTGACCTCCGGCACCTATGATCAGCAGATCCTCGGTTTCGCTTCCGGCAAGTACGCGTTCGTTACACAGGGTTCCTGGATCGGTGCTACGATGACCAGCGATGACGCTGACGCTTACAAGGAGGCCGGCAACTTCAAGTGCGGCATGGCACCTTACGCATTCGAGGACGGCATCGATACGATCCTTACAAACTCCCCGTCCTGGTGGGCAGTATTCGATAACGACAACAAGGCTGATTCCCTGGCGTTCCTGCAGTGGCTTGCCGGCGAAGAAGGCCAGGAGATCCTGGTGAAGAAGGCAGGCTTCATCAGCCCGTTCAAGAGCTGCACATTCATCGCTGACGATCCGTTCGCAGAGACGATCTCCGAGTATACCGCAGCAGGCAAGACATCTTCCTGGCACTGGCTGAAGAACAAGTCCGGTCTGGATCAGAATGCTCTGGGACAGCTTTACGCAGACTATGCTCTGGGCAGCATCCCGGATGCAAAGGCATTCACCAGCACGGTGGCACAGGTGCTTCAGCAGTATTACGCAGAATAAGAAATTACGGCATCAGGCGAAAGAAAATGAATACGGGCGGCACGACAGCCGCCCGTATTTTTTAGAAGACAGGGCGCTTCACAAACGGAAGCGCAAAGCGGCTTACAAAACAGTAAACCGTCGTAAGGGATCCGGTGCAGGCGGTTCCCGTTACGACAAAGCACAGGGGGTTAGATTATGAAGACAAATACAGCGGGTCAAAAGATGTGTTCACTGATCCTTCTGGCGGCAGGGATCATACTGCTCGTCGGAGCGCTGATAATGGATTTCAGCGGCAGCCAGAGCACATTGCGCGGGCCGATGCTTGTTATCGGTGCGGTCTCATTTTTTGTCGGACTGTATTTCTTTCCGACGCTGAAGCATCACAGGCAAATCGTTTATGTGATCTTCCTGTTTCCGCTTCTCTTTACGTTTGCGGTAACGGTCATCATACCGTTGCTGCTCGGTATCTGCTATTCCTTTACGGACTGGACGGGTATCAAATTCACTCAGGTGGTTGGCTTTGCGAATTATATCGCAATGTTTAAGGATCCGGCCTTTATCTGGTCGATCCTCATTACCTTTATCTTTGTGGTCATGAATATGATCCTGGTCAATGTAACCGCTTTTCTTCTGGCGCTGCTCTGCACGTCCGGATTGCCGGGAGTCGGCTTCTTCAGGGCTTCCTACTTCCTGCCGAACCTGATCGGCGGTATCGTACTGGGTTACATCTGGCAGTTCGTATTCAGCAATGTTCTGATCAATATCACGAAAATATCATGGCTGGTCCAGACCAAGACGGCTCTCGCGGCGATCGTGGTCGTCTATATCTGGCAGTATGCCGGTTATATCATGCTGATCTATGTTACGGGACTCACGCAGATCCCCGGGGATGTGCTGGAGGCGGCCAAGATAGACGGGGCAAACGCCAGGCAGACCCTTTTTGAGGTTAAGATACCGATGCTTGCCTCCACCTTTACGATCTGTACGTTCCTGACCCTGACATCGGCCTTCAAGCAGTTTGATGTCAATATGGCGCTGACGAACGGAACCGGTTCTGTCCCCAATTTCATGGGCAACTATCTCTCGAACGGAACCCAGATGCTCGCACTGAATATCTACAACACCGCGATCGCAAAGAACAGCTATGCGCTCGGACAGGCAAAGGCGGTGCTGTTCTTTATCATTCTGGCATGTGTATCTCTTGTTCAGGTTCGTATTTCTAATAAGAGGGAGGTCGAATTATAATGGAAGAAGGAAGAATGGTTGGAAAAGCCGCCAGGATCAAAAGGCTGATCCTGACGATCGTCGGTATCATCATCGCGGCATATGTATTATTCCCGTTTTATCTTGTGGTGCTGAATTCCTTCAAGGCGCAGACAAGTATTGTGGCCAGCCCCATCAACTGGGCGGGGGCTTCGTTCGCCCAGCTTAAGACAAACCTTTCCGCGGTGGTAAACAATTCAACCTTTAACTTCTGGTATGCGTTCGGGACATCTCTGATCATCACCGTGGTATCCCTTGTCCTGCTTGCACTCTTCGGAGCGATGGCGGCATGGGTCATCAGCCGGAATAATAAGAAAAAATGGTCGACGGTGATCTATATGATCTTTATCGCATCCATGATCATCCCGTTTCAGGTGGTCATGCTCCCGCTGATCTCCACCTTCCGTGATGTCGGCAAGTTTATCGGGATCAGCATGCTTCAGTCGATCCCCGGCATCGTTTTTGCCTACTGCGGTTTCGGCGGTGCCATGACGGTCTTTATCCTGACGGGCTTTATCAAGGGAATCCCGTATGATCTTGAGGAAGCGGCGGCTATCGACGGCTGCTCTCCCGAAGGAACGTTTTTCAGGATCATTTTCCCTCTCTTAAAGCCGGTCATTACAACGGTCACGATCCTGAACGGAATGTGGATCTGGAATGATTATCTCCTGCCCTCGCTGATGCTGGGCCAGAACGGCAGGGTCAAGACTCTGCCGGTTGCGGTACAGGCTTTTGTCGGATCATATGTCAAACAGTGGGATCTGATCCTGACAGCTGCGCTGCTTGCCATCATCCCGATGATCATCATTTTCCTGTTTGCGCAGAGGCAGATCATGAACGGAATGATCGAAGGAGCTGTCAAGGGCTGAAAAAGCTGCCTGTGCTTCGGGCAGCGGGCCGGCAGGAACCTTTCGCCTGAGCCGGAGCGCTGTCCGTTCATAGAGTGCATCGTGCCCGCTGTGCGATGCACTTTTTTTAAGTAAACAAGCCGTTTAGGCGGCTCATGAACGATGGAGGTTTTTAAAAATGAAAAGAAAATGCGGAATACTGCTTCCGGTGGCAAGTCTGCCGTCCGGATACGGGATCGGCTGCTTCTCGAAAGAGGCTTATGAGTTTGTGGATTTCCTCGCAGAGGCAGGACAGACTTACTGGCAGATCCTTCCGCTTGGCCAGACCGGATATGGGGATTCGCCCTATCAGTCATTTTCGACCTATGCCGGAAACCCGTATTTCATCGATCTCGAAAAGCTGATCGAGAAAAAATATATCACACGAAAGCAGGCTGATGCCTGTAAATTCGGAACGGATCCGGAGCATATCGATTATGAGAAGATCTATCTGGCGAGATTTCCGCTTTTGCTGAAGGCGTTTCGCAACAGTCCGTTTGCCGAAAAGCTTAAGAAGCCCTGGGATGATGAAAAGTATGAGGCGGACAGAAAAAGCTTTGCCGAATTTATCAAGGAAAACAGATCCTGGCTTTAGGATTACGCTCTTTACAGCGCGGTCAAAAACAAAATGAAGGGAAAGAGCTATATCGAGTGGGATGATGATATCCGCCTGCGCAAAAAGACGGCGATGAAGAAATATGAAAAAGAGCTTTCCGAGGAGATCCGTTTCTATGAATTTCAGCAGTATCTGTTTTCAGAGCAGTGGACTGCCCTGAAGGACTATGCCAACCGGAAAGGCGTTAAGATCATAGGAGATATCCCGATCTATGTGGCCTTTGATTCTGCAGATACCTGGAGCCATCCGGAGCTGTTTGAATTTGACAAAAACGGTTATCCGACTGTCGTGGCGGGATGTCCTCCGGATGCTTTTTCGGCAACGGGGCAGCTCTGGGGAAATCCGATCTACAGATGGGATTATCATAAAAAAACAGGGTTTGAATGGTGGATCGCCCGTCTCGCTCACTGCTATAAGCTCTATGATGTGGTGCGCATCGATCATTTCCGGGGATTTGATGAATATTACGCGATCCCCTACGGAGATCCCACGGCGGAGCACGGAGAGTGGAGACCGGGGCCTGGGTTTGCTTTGTTTGAGACGATCAGAGAAAAGCTCGGAAAAAAGGATATCATAGCGGAGGATCTCGGTTATCTTACGAAGTCGGTGATCCGTCTTGTAAAGAAGAGCGGCTTTCCGAACATGAAGGTTCTGCAGTTTGCGTTTGATTCCAGAGAAGAGAGCGACTATCTGCCTCATACCTATCCGCGAAACTGTGTGGTCTATACCGGGACCCACGACAACCAGACCATGAGAGGCTGGTATGAGCATGTAAACCGCAGGGATCGGGCGTTCGCGAAGCGGTACATCGGGATTAAAAACAACGCAACCGCGGCCTGGGAATTCATCCGGTGGGCTTACGCTTCCGTTGCCGATACGGCGGTGATCCCGATGCAGGATTTTTTGAACCTGGGAGACGAGGCGAGGATCAATATGCCTTCCACAGTGGGAGGAAACTGGATCTGGAGGATGAAAAAGGGGGTATTGACCCCTGAACTTGCGCAGAAGATCCGCCTGCTTGCAAAAACATACGGAAGATTGTAGAATCTGTAATGAAAAAGCCTTCGCTTCGGAGGCTTTTTTCAATCGTTGACCGGAAGCAGAAAGTGTCATGACCGAAAATGTGAGGTATATCCAGATGGAACACATGGAGATCGAGAGAAAGTGGCTGATCCGGGAGGTCCCGGAGGATCTGGGGCAGTTTGAGTGTATTGAGATGGAGCAGGCATATCTGAACATATCGCCGACCGTCAGGATCCGGAGAGAAAATGAAGCATATTATCTGACCTACAAGGGGATCGGCGAAAATGACCTTGCTCATGAGGAATATAATCTTCCGATCACGGCTGAAGCCTTTGAGCATATGCTGCCCAAGCATGACGGCAGGGTGATCCGGAAGAAGAGATATGTGATCCCGGTCAGTGGCACAGAGCTTAAGATCGAGCTGGATATCTTCGAAGAGCCCTTCAGACCTCTCAAGGTAGCGGAGGTGGAGTTTCCGTCTCTGGAGGAGGCAGAAGCATTTCGCGGGCCGGACTGGTTCGGACCGGATGTGACCCATGATCCGAGGTTTAAGAATGCGAGAATGGCCATCGATACGGATACCGATCCGGGGATCATGTGTGCGGAGTATGAAACGGATCTGTCAGGAAAGGATTTATCATAAGAAGGAGGAATAAAAATGAGCGGGATAGCGTTGTTTTTGGCGGATGGTTTTGAGGAGATCGAGGGTCTTACGACGGTGGATATGTGCCGGAGAGCCGGAATCCCGGTAACTACCGTGTCGATCATGGATACGGCAGATATCATGGGATCCCATCAGATTCCGGTGAAGGCGGATAAGCTTTTTGATGAGATCGCGGACTACGGGGAATTTGACATGCTGGTACTGCCGGGAGGGGGACTCGGGACCGAAAATCTGGAAAAATGCGAAAAGCTTCTGGAGCTGATCCGGAAAGCGGATGGCGAGGGAAAGGAGCTGGCGGCGATCTGCGCGGCACCGCGGATCCTGGGCAGGCTCGGGCTGCTTAACGGTAAGAAAGCGACCTGTTATCCGGGAAATGAAGGCCATCTGACCGGCGCGGAGTATCATCCGGAGTGCAAGGCCGTAACGGACGGAAGGATGATCACCGCCCGCGGAATGGGGGCTGCGGTGGAATTTGCGGCAGAGATCATTACGAAGCTCAAGGGAAGGGAAAAGGCGGAGGAGATCCTGAAGCAGATACAGTTTTGACGGAAAGAAAAGCTTGTGATATAGTAACAGAGTATGTCGTTAAATGATTTATTGAAAGGAAATCAGAAAGAAATGAGTTTACAGGTTGAAAAGTTAGAGCACAATATGGCAAAGCTTACGATCGAATCTCCGGCGGAGGAGCTGGAAAAGGCTTTGCAGAAAGCATATCTGAAGCAGAAGAACCGGATCAATGTGCCGGGCTTCAGAAAAGGAAAGGCGCCGAGGCAGCTGATCGAAAAAATGTACGGACCGGAGGTGTTCTACGAGGACGCAGCCAATGAACTCATTTATACAGCATATGCGGATGCCCTGAAGGAGACGGAGGAGGAGATCGTTTCCAGACCCCAGATCAGCGTGACGCAGATCGAAAAGGGCAAGCCCTTTATCTTTACAGCCGAGGTGGCGCTGAAGCCGGAGATCGAGCTTGGAAAATACAAGGGCGTTAAGGTCACGAAGATCGATACCGCAGTGTCGGATAAAGAGATCGATGAGGAGCTTGAGAAAGAGAGAGACAGAAATTCCCGCATGGTGGATGTGACGGACCGCGAGGTAAAGGACGGCGATACGGTCAACATCGATTATAAGGGAGAAACGGACGGCACCGCGTTTGAAGGCGGCACCGCGGAGGGTCACGAGCTGAAGATCGGCTCACATTCCTTTATAGATACCTTTGAGGATCAGATCATCGGGAAAAAGATCGGCGATGAGTTTGACGTGAACGTAACATTTCCGGAGGAATATCATGAGAAAAGCCTTGCGGGCAAGCCTGCCGTGTTCCATGTGAAGCTGAACGGTATCCGCGAGAAGCAGCTGCCGGAGCTGGACGATGATTTCGCGGCGGATGTTTCCGAATTTTCCACACTGAAGGAATATAAGGAAGATATCAAAAAGAGACTGACCGAGCGGAAAGAGAATCAGGCGAAGGCGCAGAAGGAGGACGAGGCGATCAAGGCGATCGTGGCGGATTCGAAGATGGACATCCCCGAGGCGATGATCGATACCGAAGCGCAGCAGCTGCTTGAGAATTCGGACAACCGTTTCCGTCAGCAGGGCTTTACGCTGCAGCAGTATATGCAGTTTTCCGGTATGACGGCAGAGATGATCAAGGATCAGATGCAGGCACAGGCAAAGATCAATATCGAGAGCCGTCTGGTGCTGGAGGCCATCGCAAAAGCGGAGAACTTTGAAGCATCAGAGGAAGAGGTCGAGGAAGAGATCGGCAAGATGGCGGAAGGCTACCGCATGGAAAAGGATAAGATCAGGGATCTTCTGGGCGAGGATGAGATGAAGAGCCTGAGGAAAGATATTGAAATGCGGAAGGCTGCTGACTTTATCGTGGCGGAGTCCAAGGAGACAAAGGCGAAGAAAGCCGAGAAGAGTGAGGAAGACGGCGAGGTGATCGAAAAGAAGGCTGCGCCGAAGAGAAGAAAGAAGACAGAGGAAACGGACGCATAAACCGAAAGGTGTTTATAAGGAGGTGACTGGCATGCCTTTAGTGCCTACCGTTATAGAAACGACAAACAGAGGCGAGAGAGCCTATGATATTTATTCCAGACTGCTGAAGGAGAGGATCGTATTCCTGGCGGACGAGGTGAATTCCACGACGGCAGGGCTCGTGGTGGCTCAGATGCTGTTTCTGGAGGCGGAGGATCCGGAGAAGGATATCCATTTCTATATTGACAGCCCCGGAGGATCCGTCACAGACGGACTGGCGATCTACGATACGATGCAGTATATCAAATGTGATGTGTCCACGATCTGCATCGGCATGGCGGCTTCCATGGGAGCTTTCCTGCTGGCAGGCGGTCAGAAGGGTAAGCGTCTGATCCTGCCGAACGCGGAGGTCATGATCCATCAGCCCTCCGGCGGCACACAGGGACAGGCTACTGAGATCCAGATCGCGGCGGAGCATATCCTCAGGACGAAGAAAAAGCTGAATGAAATGCTGGCAGCCAATACCGGGCAGCCCTATGAGCGTGTGGCGGAGGATACCGAGCGGGACAACTGGATGACGGCAAAGGAAGCACTGGATTACGGCCTGGTGGATCGTGTGATCCAGAACAGGGCGGAAAGCGATAAAGAAAAGGAAGAGAAGGACTAAATGGCAACAAAGACAATGGATTCGCGGATCAGATGCTCATTCTGCGGCAAGACGCAGGATCAGGTGCAGAAGCTGATCGCGGGACCGAACGGAACCTATATCTGCGATGAATGTATCGCGATCTGTGCCGATATCATTGAGGAGGATCTGATCGAGGAAGAGGAGTCCGACGGTCTCAATATCAATCTGGTGAAGCCCGAGGAGATCAATGATTTTCTGAATGAATACGTGATCGGACAGGATGAAGCGAAAAAGGTGCTTTCCGTGGCGGTCTACAATCATTATAAGAGGATCATGGCTCCCAAGGATCCGGATGTGGAGCTTCAGAAAAGCAATATCATGATGCTCGGTCCCACCGGATGCGGGAAGACGCTGCTGGCCCAGACCCTGGCAAAGATCATCAATGTACCGTTTGCGATCGCGGATGCCACATCCCTCACCGAAGCTGGTTATGTGGGCGAGGATGTGGAAAATATCCTCCTGAAGCTGATCCAGGCTTCGGATTATGATGTGGAACGGGCTCAGGTGGGAATTGTCTATATTGACGAGATCGATAAGATCTCGCGCAAGGGCGAAAACGTGTCGATCACGAGAGATGTGTCCGGAGAAGGCGTACAGCAGGCACTCTTGAAGATCCTTGAGGGGACTGTGGCTTCCGTGCCTCCCCAGGGCGGAAGGAAGCATCCCCATCAGGAGATGATCCAGATCGATACCACGAATATCCTCTTTATCGTGGGAGGAGCCTTTGAGGGTCTGGATAAGATCGTGGAGACAAGGCTGGATCAGAAATCGATCGGCTTCAATGCCGAGATCGGCGATAAAAGAGATAAGGATATGAACGAGGCCTTCCATAAGGTTCAGCCCGAGGATCTCGTAAAATACGGGATCATCCCGGAACTGGTGGGAAGACTCCCTGTTACGGTGGCTTTGGATAATCTGGACAGAGCTGCGCTGATCCGCATCCTGCAGGAGCCGAAGAGCGCCCTGATCAGGCAGTACGTGAAGCTTATGGAGCTGGATGATGTGAAACTGAGCTTCGAGCAGGACGCAGTGGAAGCCATCGCGGATAAGGCCCTTGCCAGAAAGACCGGGGCCAGAGGTCTGCGTTCCATTATGGAAAATACGCTGATGGATATCATGTACCGCGTTCCCTCGGACGAAACGATCAGTGAGGTCGTGATCACGAAATCGGCGGTGGATAAGACGGGTGAGCCCCTTGTGGTGCATCTGGAGCAGCGCAGGCAGCAGGATCATCACGAAGAGCCCCTCAGTACACCTTCATAAGAGCGGCGGGATACGGATGCTTGTGATCAGATCAGCGGAGTTGGAGACGGTTGTGGGTGTGACAACGAAGAAGCTCCCGGACAACCCTTATCCTGAGATCGCCTTTGCCGGACGCAGTAATGTGGGGAAGTCTTCTCTGATCAATGCGCTTGTGAACCGGAAGGCCCTGGCAAGGACCTCGGGCACACCCGGCAAAACGCAGACGATGAATTATTATAAGATTAACGGCAACAGCTATTTTGTGGATCTCCCCGGATACGGCTATGCGAAGGTAGAGCAGGAGCTGAAGGCTAAATGGGGGAGAATGATCGAAGGATATCTGCATTCCTCAAAGCAATTGAGAGCCGTGGTCCTGCTGGTGGATATCCGGCATAAGCCCACGGAAGATGATTGCGGGATGTACGAATGGATCAGAGAGAGCGGTTTTGAGCCTGTGGTGGCAGCCACAAAGCTGGATAAACTGAAACGCTCGGAGGTCGGAAAAGCGGTTCGGACCGTCAGGACCACACTTCACATCCCGGAGGACGGGATCCTGATCCCTTTTTCCGCGGAAACAAAGGCCGGAAAGGAAGAAATACTGGAGGTATTTGAGAAAATTCTTGAGAATTAACTGCCACATCTGTTTTTCTTTCGTATCAATAGGTGAAGAGCAAAACAACAGATAAAGTCAACACGATCAGAGGCAGGGAGCTTTGCTCTTCCCTGATCATAGAGACGGAGCCTGCAGAAAAGCGTTACCATAGAGGAGGTAAGGATATGAACGAAGAGATGAAAAGAACTGCTTTGTCGGATGACGAACTGGAAGCAGTCAGCGGCGGAAGGACATATTATATCTTTGATGCATCGGATTTTGTCAATGCCGATCCGGTTCTTAAGATCGAGCTTCTGGATGAAAACGGAGAGGTAAGAGCAAAATACAATTCTGCGTCGGACGCTGCAAGATTTGTGGAGTCCCTCAACAACGGTGACAACTGGGTGGATCTCGGGAAGAATTATAACGAGGTTATGAGGCTGAGAGGCCAGAGATAAGAAAACAGACCGGCTTAAAAAGATTACAAAAAGGCCGCGGCATATGCCGCGGTCTTTGATTTGATGTATACCGGACGATGTGGTATAGTAAACGGATAAATTCGTTAACCATAAAATCGGTTTGCAATAAAGCAAGCAGGTGCAAAGGTTTTGCGCAGATGGAGGATATTATGACAAAGATCGATATTATTTCAGGGTTTCTGGGTGCGGGAAAGACGACGCTGATCAAAAAGCTGATCGCGGAAAGCTTTAAGGGCCAGCAGGTTGTGCTGATCGAGAATGAATTCGGCGAGATCGGTATCGACGGGGGCTTTTTAAAGGAAGCCGGCATCAATATTACGGAGATGAACTCCGGCTGCATCTGCTGCTCTCTGGTGGGAGATTTTAAGGAGTCTCTCACACAGGTGATCGAGCAGTATCATCCGGACAGGATCATCATCGAGCCTTCCGGAGTGGGAAAGCTTTCCGATGTGGCAAAGGCAGTGGAAAGAGTGAACGAGAACGAGGAAGCGGTAGTGATCAATTCGATGGTCACGGTCGTGGATGGAAACAAGACAAAGATGTATATGAAGAATTTCGGAGAATTCTTCAACAATCAGGTGGAAAGTGCCGGGACGATCATCATCAGCCGGACGCAGAGCATGAAGGAAGAAAAGCTGGATGAGACAGTGCGGCTTCTGAGGGAGCATAACCGGGAATCGGTCATCATCACGACACCCTGGGACGAGATCACAGGAAATCAGATCCTTGATGCGATGGAGAAGGGACATACGCTGGTGGATTCACTGATCGAGGAGATGAAGAAGCTTCCGGATGAGGAGGAAGAGCACGAGCATCACCATCATCATGATCACGAGGAGGAAGAGCACGGACATCACCACCATCATGATCACGAGGAGGAAGAACACGAACATCATCATGATCATGAGGAAGAACACGAGCATCATCACGGACATCACCACCATCACCACCATCATCATGAAGGCGGGCTGGATGCGGACGATGTGTTCCAGAGCTGGGGCGCGGAAACAGCCCACAGGTTTGAAAAGGATCAGCTGGAGGAGATATTAAAGAAGCTGGCTGATGAAGACAGCACGGAGTATGGCATGATCCTCAGGGCCAAGGGTATGGTCCCGGATGCGGCCGGTATATGGCATGAATTCGATCTGACCCCCGGAGAATATGAGATCCGTGAGGGGGCAGCGGATTATACGGGCCGGCTGTGTGTGATCGGTTCCGACCTGAAGGAGGAGAAGGTGTCGGAACTGTTTGGAGTATAAGTTTGAACGTAAACGTTCAAATTCTCATTCTCATGGGTACCCGTGTCGTGCATAAATGCAGCGGCACGGTGGGGGTATAAGGCGAAACATCGCAGAATGGCGGAAAATATGTTTGGAAAGAGAAAAGAGCTGCCGGTTTATGTATTTACCGGCTTCCTTGAGAGCGGAAAGACCAGCTTTATCAAAGAGACCATGAAGGACGGTCAGTTTAAGGACGGACTGACAACGGCGTATATCATCTGTGAAGAGGGTGTCGAGGAGCTGACGGAAAAGGAATTGTCGGATAATAAGCTTGTCACAAGGATCTTCGGGGATGAGGAGGAGATCACCTATGACAATCTCGCAAAGATCGATACGGAGGTGAAGCCGGATCGTGTGCTGATCGAATTTAACGGGACGTGGGATATTAATAAAGCGATCGAGGCGCTTCCGGAACACTGGATGCTGGCGGAGGGGATCGCAACGGTGGATGCCTCCACCTACGAGGGCTATCTTGCAAATATGAAGCAGATGATGACGAGGCAGTTTACCTACGCGGATCTGATCGTCTTTAACCGCTGCAGGGAGGAGCAGAATCTCGCTTCCTATAAGAGGACGGCCAAGGCGGTCAACAAGAGGGCACAGGTGATCTTTGAAATGACAGACGGAACGATCCGGAATGATATTATGCAGGAGCTTCCGTATGATATCAATGCCCCTGTCATCCGGATCGGGGATGATGATTTCGGCCTCTGGTATCTGGATGCCTTTGAGAACCTGGATACCTATCTTGGGAAAACAGTACGCTTTACGGGTGAGGTCTACAAACCGAAGCGGGGAAGAGGGGATGTTTTTGTGCCGGGAAGGCTTGCCATGACCTGCTGCGCGGCAGATATCCAGTTTGTGGGTTTCCCCTGCAAATGGGAGGATGCCAGAAAGCTGAAGGAGAAGAGCTTTGTGGATGTGACGGCAAAGGTCGGGAAGGCAATGAGCAAGGAATATGGCCGGGAAGCGCCTGTACTTTACGCCGAGTCCGTCAAAGCGGCAGCTCCGCCAACGGAAGAGGTTGTATATTTCCAGTAAAAAATGATGCCGGGGTCAAAAACTTTTGACCCCGGCATCATAAAGTCAGAAAAAAGAACGAAAACAGAGTAAAGAATTGAGTTTCAGAGAAGATCGCCCAGATATTTTGCTGCCATCAGCTCTCTTTTTTCTTCTTCCCTGATCCGGCTCCGCCTGTTTCCGATGGCGATGGACGTGATCACGATCGCAGAGATGATCCCGGAATAGATCATATAGTCAAAAGGCGAACCCATCCTGCCCGGCGAATCTGCGCCGGGTTCGTTTATCACGATCAGATCATAGCTTTTCGCTTCCACGCTGGTCATGGAATATTGATATAATGCTGCCAGCGGACTGATCCAGAGCAGTACCGCCAGAAAGCATATCCCTAGCTTCTTTTTCATATCGGACAAATCCCCTTTCCTTCCATAGTTAACGAATCTTTCGTTTACTATACATAATATGATGCTGGGGTCATATTTTGCTCCCGACTGATGTCAAAATACTCACAATCCGCGCAATAGCAATAGCGCTGCTTGTACCGGACACTTTTCCGTGTTTCGTGTGTCATAAAGTCATAATGCTTTTCAAACAAGGTTGAACGCATTATGGCCTTTTGACCTTAACTTCATAATATAAGACTGTCCGAAAAAGGAAAATGGTTCAAAAAAGATGAAAAAATTTACAAATAATTGTGTTTTGGTTCCATATACATACTATATGTTGTTTACATAAATGTAAACAAAAATTTTTGGGGAAAATATGAGATATTTGTGACCTTTTTTGCCCGGGAAGACAGTCTTAATTAATAACAGGGAAAACTCTGTGTTTTTTGCGCACCTGAAAATGCGGATCACTGTAAAAGAACCCACTGCAAGGGGCATTACTGCAAAAGGAGAAACGGTATGAGATCAAGGAAAAGAAAATGGAGAGGCATCGTAGCGATCATGATCCTTGTCACATTGATGACGCAGACCAGCTATTCGGCGGTCATGGGGATCATGGACAGGAATCTTGTATACGCCTATGCGGATGACGAGCTGGATGGAATGGAGGCTCCCGATCCGGATTTTACGGGCGAGGAGGTAGATCTGTCCGGAGAAGATGAGGAGGTCACGGAAGAGAGCGGTGAGGAAGAAGCCGGAGACGATGCGGAAGAGGCTGCACCGGACATTATAGAGGAGGAAGCTTCCCAGGAGGCGGATACCGTTTCGGAAAAGTCTGTCGTCGGGCTCCGTGCAGAGTACCGGAACGTGGACGGGGAAACCGTTCTGGCCGGAGAAGACTTCGATATCGATGATGGATCCGTTTTAATCCTTGCAGATGACGCACCCTATATCGAGGGTTATACATATAAAGAAGCAGCGGTTGAGATCGCGGGGGAGGAATATATTGCAGAGGCCCTCTACCGTGAAGGTGATACCTATTCCTATACGGACGATATGGAAGGAGGAGAGGAGCACCGTCGGACACTCGAAGAGGATACGAACGTTAATTACTATTATACGGCAGATGAAGCTGCCAAAGAGACAGAAGGGGCCGTTTCCGGCAATGAAACGGAAGACGGGACTGTTTCCGGAAATGATGCGGAGGATAAGGACAGAGAAGCGGAACCCGGAAAAGAAGCGACAAAGCGTGTTTACGAATATGAGGATAACAGGATCTACGCGAAGGCTACGCTGGAGATCGCAGACGCGATCCCGGATGATGCCGTATTTGTCGTAAGGGATGTAACAGGAAGCACAGGGGCGGATGATGCTCTTGGCAAAGCGGATGATGTGACCGATCCGGAGCTGGATCTGGATGCTGCGAGAGTCTATGATATTCATTTTGAAAACGAGGAGCTCGGCGAGATCGAGCCGGCAGAAGGCGCGGTTACCGTGGAGATCCGGTTCAAGAGGAGCATTATCAAGCCGGAAGGAAATGACGAAGCCGGCTCTCGCAATATATCCGTGGTTCACGTGGATGATGCGGGCAAGGCTACAGAACTGAACGCAGATGTGTCCGACACCGCAACAGGCGTGGACGGGATTTCTTTTGACACGGATTCCCTGTCTTATTATGTGGTGGCACCGGAAGTGAGTACGCCTGCCACCGCGGCGGAGGCGCTGGAAGGGGGTATCAGTCTGGTGCCCATGGTTTCAAGCGTTGCCTTCAACGGTGTGGAAATGCCTGCCAATGCCAGCGATTTCAAGCTTCCCGAAGCGGTGAACGGTGTATATACGATGGCACTCAATTTCCTGGAGAACGGCAGCCACCAGTTTGGGCCGCTCATGTATTATCCGCTTCCGGAAGGGATGAAGCCTGAGAGCACCGATCCTCAGGTATCCCAGTTTAATCTTCAGGGATCCTATGGTGATACAGCAGAAGCGATCAGCGGCTCCATTCCTTTTGCATATCATGTGGAGGCTGGAGATGACGGCCTGTCGTATATGGTCGTCGAAGTCGACACCAACGATCCGAACTACAGATTTCTGGAAGTGGTGAATGATGCGAAGTTCGGCCTGGGAGTAAAGGTCAGCATTAAGGAGGACGCGACGGAGATCCGCTTCGCCGGCTCGGACGTCTTCTCCGGAACTGTTCTGATCGAAGATGAGGAAGAGGAGGAGCAGGAGGAAGATCATTCAAGCCTTTCGATCCAAAAGATTTCCAGTCTTTCTTCGGACAAGAAAAAGATCAGCTATGAGATCAAGGTTACATCTACCGGCGAAAATCAGAATGTCAAAATAAGCGACTTTTATCAGAAAGATGCCAGGGATGACGGCAAGGATCCTCAGCATCACAGCAGCGGGCTCCTTACGCTGAAGACGGATACCGTAAGGATCTCTTCGAGCAAAAATCAGAATCTCAATGTCGAGTACAGCGGAGACGGATGGAATGGAGAGCTGCTCCGCCTGGACGGAATCACTATGCAGGATGGTGAGGTCATTACCATTAAATACGATTGCAGCGTCAATCTGCCGGAAAATCCGACACAATCGTATACGGCAGGAAACGAAGCCGTAGTCTATAAAGATAATCAATGGAAAGCCAGCTCCAGTACGGAAAATTCTATTTATAAGTATCGGGCTTCCATCGAAAAGACTATAGAATCCACCAATGCCGATAAGAGTGAGATCACATATAAGATCGTTATCAATGAAGACCATAGTGCGAACATTGCGAATAATGAGGTTCAGGACACTCTGGGAGATGTTATCGCAAATTATGCCGAGTATACAGGGGAAGGTATCACCGTGCAGGTTGAGGGCGAAAATCCGCGGCTCTTCAGATGGGGCAGCGGAGTTACGAGCCTGGAAGAAGCCAACAAAAATCACAAATGGTATTTCTATACCGGAGCCCTAGGGACAGTCGGCAAAAAGATGATCACCATCACCTATAAGGTGAAGGTTGACACAAGTAAGATCGTTAAAGCCGGCAGACTTTATAACTACGTAACCATGTGGCAGTTCAATATGAACAAGGGGATCGGAATAGACTACGAACCCGAGGAAGGGAAGGAGTTAAGAGCCGAAAAAACTCACGGTGATATAGATTCGGCAAATGATACGGTGCCGTGGACGATCACTTTTACTTTGCCTGCCGGCGGGTATGACAGCTGCAGGGTCAAGGATTATCTCCCGAAGGACAACTGGACGGGCAAATATGCCGATACCGTAGTCGGCGGGGGATCGGATTCGGCCTTAAAACAGAATGTCAGCATCACTGCAGGCGACGGCAGACCCTTGTATTACAGTATCCACAATAACGAGGAGACCCTTGAGTCTCTGGACAGCTGCGATATTTTGAGGATAACCTTCTATAAGGATCAGGCTAAAACGACCACCGGTATTGCTGCCGGAACGCAGGATACGACCGTAACCATAACCTACAGCACCAAATTTAATGAAGACTGGATGGAGTCCAGCGCGAAGGGACAGTCTAACAGCACCCATACCAATTCGGCAAATGTGAAGGCCAATAGCGCTGCTGTGGATGTGAGTTCCTCTGTCAGTAACGTATTTACCAATTCGGTGGTTAAAAACAGAGACGGCAATGAAACCGTCACCATAGATGGTGTGGAGTACCCTGCGTACAGATATTTTGTGGAATTTACGGGGGTGAATGATAAGATCCTTGCAGAGAATAACGGCAAACTCGTATTTACGGACACATTCCCCAGATATTTTAAGATCTATGATGATACAACGGATACGCAGACAACCGGCTGGGGCAAGAATCAGCTGGTGTCAAATAAGCACATCTGGTTTACGTATTTTCAAAACGGCTGGTATAACGATAATGAGAGGATACAGGGAACCGCGGATGTGCGTGGTGACGGGGAGTCGAATATTGCCACCTTTACCCTGGATGTACCCAAAAACGGGGATGCCTATTATGACAAATATGCCGTAAGATACTGGCTGATCCCGGATGGCGAAGAGGGATTGCAGCAGATACGCGAGCAGAGCGCATATCAGGGCGGCTATAAATTTACGAATACAGCAAGCTGGCTCGGAAAAACATCATCGGTAACGAACACCTATGACTATACCACGGAGTCCGTAGGAAAGGATGCCGTTGAAGAGCCTTCCAAGAGCAATGATTATACGGGAACCTTCAGGATCACTCTGAATAAGGGCGAGATTCAATACGGTTCCGAGTCATATCTTGATGTGTATGATCATATGACGAACCTGAAGCTTGTGACGAATGAACCCATAAATGTTCAGTACAGCGACGGTACGTCGGAGGTTCTTGAGCCGAACTGGGATAATGGCCAGAATGCCTGGAAGTTTACTATCAAGAACGGGCTGAAGGCGGTCATCACCTACAAGGCTAAGGTGATCGGTTCGATCGGTCAGAGAGTCGATTATTCCAACTATGTATCCTTCTTTGGCTATGAGAGCAAAAAGACAGAAGGAATCACGGAGGTCGAGACCGGATCGGGCGATATTGCCACAAAGACCGTAATGATCGAAAAGAAGGCATCCGATACCGGAAATGCTCTTCCGGGTGCCAAGTTCCAGCTCTTCAAGTGGAGTGGAGTCCGGACGGATACGATCACGGATAACGAGGCCGACTGGATCCCTGTTACCGGAACCGGCGAATATGAAAACGGTGTATTCAGGACCACAAACCAGTACGGAAATGCATCATTCTACGGAGATTTCAGCAGGGATGGCTGGACACTCAACGTGGATCAGTATTATGCGATCAAGGAAGTGTCGGCGCCGGCCGGCTACATTCCGGATCCCGATATGCATCCCTTCATTGTTCAGGCTTCCTTTGCCGTAAACAATAAGCCGGATTTCCTTACGATCATCCCGATCGATGCGAACGGTGCACTGGCCATTACCGATGAAAAGATGCCCACGACAGAGTTCTCCATCCACAAGGTGGAGATGGACAGGGACGGCAATCTTACGGATGCTTCGTTAGCCGGCGCGACCTTTAAGCTGACTCCGGTTAATGAGCAGGCAAGGCTTACCGGAAATGCACAGGAGTATACGACGGGTGAGGACGGGAAGATTACCTTCACGAATATTTATGCGGGCGGCGTCTATAAGCTGGAGGAGACGGGAGTTCCCGCGGGATACGAGCCCGGGGATGTTCGCGAGTGGACTGTTTCCGTGGATGATGACTTTGTGGTAACCGCAGATCATGACCTTGTCTTTACGGCAGGCTCACTGACCGGAGAGGATGCTTCGGGAAGCAGCGAATATACCGGAACGGTCGGCAATGCTCCGGAGAAGCCTCAGACCGGGTCGGTCACTGTGAGCAAGTCTTTTACCGGCAATATTAAAAATGAGGAGATCGCTGAACTCTTAAATAAGATCTCGTTTAGGGTAGAAAAGGTCAAAACCGATGAGTTCGGCCAGACGGTGGCGGATGATTCGTTTACCGCGAAGGTGCTGACGCATCAGGGAGACGGAAGCTTTGGTACCGCTTCGGAGCTTCCCATAGGTGATTACAGGATCGTTGAGAACGACGGAGAGATCGAGGATAAGAGCCTGACGGTTGAGTTTAACGGAGACGGATTTACGCGGGTTACAGGCAGTAATGCGAATGCCGCTACATTCTCCGTTTCAACCCTGAATCCGGATCTTACACTGAATGTGAAAAACATTTACGGCTACACGAGCACTTCCGTAAAGATCCCGGTCAGCAAGCATTTTGAAGGCGGTGCAGGGCACTGGGGTGACGGTTTTACGTTTACTCTTCAGGAAGTAAGTGAGGGTTCCTGGGAAAACGTCGGAGAGCCTATGCAGATAACGCTTAACGGCGATGACAAGGAGGATGCCGACGGCTACTTCTACCTTACCTATAATCTGAGCGATATCGGATGGTGGGCAGACAATTCAGATCCGAACTATGAGGGCTATGATTTTGTAACCACAAAGTGGTACAGGATATCCGAGGAAAGAGGCAGGACTGATGTAGAATATAACAAATATGATCGTTATCCGGACGGAGAAGCACCAAACAGCGAACATGGATATGCGCATATTTATATCTACTCAGACAGTAAGACAAATCCTACGAATCTGAAAGCGGTAGTGCGTACCGCAAGGAAAGAGCCGAAGGGTTACGACTATGACAGATACGGTATGCCCTGTGAAGAGGATGCGCCTGTTGTATTTACGAATAAGTATACACCTCTGTACGGAACCATCTCCTTGAAAAAGAAGGTAACGATGAACGATGTCGAGGTAGCAACGGGTGAGTATCGCTTCAAGCTGTTTGGCGGATCATCATACATGGGCGTTGGCAATAACGCTGTTGATTTTTCGCAGGTATCCTTCAAGATCAACAACACGGAAATACCGTTTGAAAAGAAGTTTGAAAAGATCAACCCGAATAACGCACATGATACGGGCAGGGTGGTGTTCTATTTTACCGTTCCGGCCGGCCAGACAGTTACCATCGATGGGCTTCCTTTTGTTGATGGTGACCCGAAAGCCATATATTGGCTGCAGGAACAGGATACCAAGAACGCAGAAGAGGTGGTTTTAGAGAGTGGGTTCTATTTAAGTGATGAGTCTGTCGGGAAGAATATACAGACCAGGACCTTTGATTCCGCTCATAAAACCGCATCGGCTACTGTTGTAAACAAATATTATTCAGGCACGACGTACACGCCATGGGCAGCCAAGACCATAAGATATGTGGCAAACGGGGGAAAGAAGAACCTTACGTTCCAGCTGACCGATACAGATGAGAACAGGGTGATTGAAACGATTACCCGTGAGTTTACCGGAAGCGGTACATGGACCTTTGATTTCCAGCCGATCAGCTATACGCTTGCGGATGCCGGGGTTCATCACTATAAGGTGATCGAGACCGATGCCGACGGCGCAGCCGGCACCACGCCTGCGGAAGGGATCACCTTTGAGGTAAGAGTTTACGCGGATGAGTCAGACGGTACCCTTAAGGCAGAGGCCACCAATAACGATAAGACCAGCGACATTGAAGCCAGAAAGATCACAAACCTCTATCCGCTGAACGGAAAAGCTTCCATTACCATACAGAAGGAGCTGATCGGGCGCAATATGGTCTCTTCGGATGACTTTGAGATAGAGATCACGAAGAACGGTGATCCGTGGAAGACTGTACCGATGCGGTCCGATACTTCCGTGGCAGATCAGATCATAGAGTTTGATGCCTTTAATCAGACTACCGCGCAGGACTATGTCGATCATCATAAGTCTGACGTGTATGTATTCACCGAGAAGAATACAGGGGAGTCGGGGATCGAATATGACAATGCATCGTTTACCGTTACAGTCACGCCTGTCATAGACGAGGCAAATGGCAGGATCGAAATAAGGACGGAGAAGTCAGCAGAGGATATCAGGTTTGTTAATACCTATACTGCTGCAGGTACGCTGGAGCTTGGCACGAAGAAGATCCTGACAGGAAACAAGGTCCTGTCACCGGATCAGTTCAGCTTTGAACTGAAGGACCAGGATGGTACCGTACTTCAGACCGGGAAGAACGACGCGGATGGAAATGTGACCTTTAAGGCGATAAACTATACGCTGCAAGATGTGGGAGATCATGTCTATACCGTAAATGAGGTAATACCGGCCGGCGCAACAGCCGAAAACGGTTATAAGCTGAACGGCATAAGCTATGACAATAAGGTGTATACGATTAACGTAAATGTGGCCGATAAGGGAGACGGCACGCTCATCGTTACGAAGAGCGGTGAGGCGGCAGCTCTTGCAAGCACCGGCTTTACAAACACCTATGATGAAAAGGGCGAGGTAAGCTTTAAGGCAAAGAAAGAGATCAACAAGTGGCCTGAAGGAAAAACATTCTATGTGGATCTCTATGACGGGACAGAGAAGCTTAAGACTTTCGAGCTTACGAAAGCCGCCCCCGAATCAGAGTCCTACACTATCCATGTCGGAGCATCGGAGGCCGGAAGTACTCATGAGTACAGGCTGGTGGAGAAGACAGCGGCGGATGGTACAGAGGGTATCACTTATGATCCCGAAGCGTCAAAGACGCTCTCGATCGTCTGGACAAGTGACGGAAAGGGAAATCTTGTACCGTATTATAACGGAGCGGCAGCGGGTAACGGAATCCTTACGGTAACCTTTACGAACCGGTATGATGCGGCAGGCGAGTTTACTCCGAAGGTCATCAAGACGATGACCGGAGCAAAGCTCATCGAGGATTTCACATTTGAGCTCCTGGATGCCGAAAAGACTGTTATTGATACAGAGAAAGTAGAAAAGTCCGGCGCTTATTCGGGAACGGCTGTATTTGATACGCAGAGCTATACCCTTGCGAGCCTCAACGGAAAAGACAGCGAGACCTATACTTACTATATAAGAGAGGTTAAGGGCAGTAACAAGGGTATCAGATATGACGAGAATGAGCATGAGATCAAGGTGACTCTGACGGATGACGGAAAGGGTAATCTTACGAAGAGCGTCACGATCGACGGCAAGGCCTCCGCGGATGATACGGTAACGATCGAGAATCAGTATGAAGCAGAGGGCAAGGTCACATTGCAGGCTAAGAAGCAGGTCAACGATGTGAACGGCAAGGTACTTGACCTCAGCAAGCTTAACCTTGAGAACAAATTTGAATTTGAGCTGAGAAGCGAAGACGGAAGCTATACGGATACGGCGAAGACTGACGGAACCGGTCTGGTAACCTTTAAGGAGATTTCATATTCCGCTGCAGGTACCTACACCTATATCATCAAGGAAACATCCGAGGACAGGAACGGGTATACAAAGCAGACGGCTGAGCAGAAGGTTACCGTAACCGTAAAGGATAACGATGACGGAACGCTTACGGCAACGCCCGATTACGGCAAAAACCTCCCCGTATTTGTAAATAACTATACGGATGAGGCAAAGATATCCCTCGGAGGAGTGAAGAAGCTTGAGGGCAAGGCGGCTGAACAGAAAACCTTTACGTTTGACCTTACGGCCAAAACAGAAGGTGACGGAAGAAGCCAGTCCAAGACCGTTACTTATGAGGCGGGCAGGAGCGGTGATCAGGCGTTTACCTTTGAGGACCTGACATATACCGTAGAGGATCTCGGCGGAGCATCGGAAAAGGCATTCTACTATGAGATCTCCGAGCAGGCAAAGACCGGAGACGGAGTGGTTTATGCCGGGAATAAGTATGCCGTCAAGGTAACCTTAAAGCTTGAAGACGGCAGGCTTAAAGCCGGGAAGGAAGTCATAGCCATAGATTCTGAGGAGAAGGGCTTCTGGGCTACGCTGAGGGACAATCTCTTTAACGGCGGAAATGACAGTGTGGAATTTACCAATGTATACAAGGCGACCGGTGAGCTGCCGCTTGACGGAACGAAGAGCTTTTCGATCGCAAATACGGGACTTCCTCTCAGTGGATTCGAGTTTACCGTTACCCGTAAGGGAGGTTTCCTTGGATTGAACGATGTGGAGGTGGCCTCCGGCGTGAGCGGCACAGACGGAACGATAACCTACACGGTCAAAGACGGATACGGAAAGGATGGAAAGCTTGAATACGGTTTAGGGGATGCCGGCAAGACATATACCTACCTTGTGTCGGAGAAGAAATCTGCCGGATTCGTGCAGGCTTCCGATAAGACGTTCACGGTAAGCATAGCGGATAAGGGAGACGGAAGCCTCCGTATTACCACAGAAGGGATGCAGAATGCACTCTCATTCGTGAACACACCTACGGAGCTGAACATCAGCAAGATCGATGCCACCACAAATGCGGAGCTGAAGGGGGCAGAGCTTAAGCTGACCGATAAAGACGGCAAGGAGGTAGCAAGCTGGATATCCGGGCAGAATAATGAGACCGTGCACACGGTATACGGCCTTGAGGCAGGAACGTATACGCTGACAGAGACAAGTGCTCCTGCGGGCTATAAGGTCATTACCGCAGCCACTGTAAAACTGACGGCGGACAATAAGGTAACGGTTACTGCTGCCGAAAACGAGGTAGTGGCGGCAGACGGTTCGGTTACAAATCTTATAGTGGTAAAAGACAATGTACAGCCGATCACACTTGTAAAGGTGAATGAGAACGGAGAGGCTCTTTCGGGAGCGGAATTTACAGTGACAGAGCAGGGCGGTACAGCTCTTCCCGAGGGAGCATTCGTTCCGGGAGAGGGCGGAACCTTCACGCTGAACGGACTTGCTACAGGCAAAACCTACAGGATACACGAAAAGACAGCGCCAAACGGATATGCCGTTGCAGGGGATGTGGAGTTTACCGTTGACGGAAGCAGGGGTGTGAGCATCACATCCGGAAGCGACCATGCCGGCGTGACCGGAAATAAGGACAATATTGTTATCAGATTTGCGGATAAGCCTACAGAATTCTATATCATCAAGTACGATAACGCAGGGAACAGGCTTGCAGGCGCAAAGCTGCAGATCACCGATGCTGACGGAAAGGTCATAAAGAACGACCTGACTTCGGTGAGCGGAAATCAGAAGATAAAGATCTCGAAGTTAAAGCCCGGCACCTATAAGCTCGTAGAGACAAAGGCTCCCGAGGGCTATGAGATCGCACAGCCGGTAGAATTCACCATAGACAGCTACGGTGCGGTATCGGTAGGCGGCGTGGTCAGCAGGGATACGGACGGCACGTATCTTGTCACCATGACGGATAAGAAGATCGGAGAGCTTTCATTCTCCGGGCAGAAGATCTGGAAGGACGGCAATAACGAGAACAGTACAAGGCCTGACAGCATCAAGGTAGTGCTTCAGAGAAAGCTTGAGACGGAGAATAGCTTTACGGATTATCTTGAAGCAGAGGCGTCAAAGCCCGATTACAGGTTTGCGTTCAACAATGAGCTCGCCGAAAAGGAAAACAAGCGTATCTACGAGACCGATGAAAATGGTGTGAAGTACGTATATCAGATCGTAGAGAAGCCCGATAAGACAACGGAGGGAAGATACATTGCCGCAAACGGCGGTGTGGCAGTCAGATCCGAGAATAGCGACGACTATGTGATCACAAACAGCATCAAACCGGAGAAGGTGAGTGTCAGTGTGGCAAAGACCTGGAATACAGGCGGAGTCACAGCGGAAGACATCTATACGGGCTTTACAGCTTCTCTTGAAAGAAAGACAGCAAAGGAAGGAAGCAGCTTCACGGCCGTAGCCGGTGTGGCTTCCAGGGCGGTGCCGAAGACCGGAACCATCAGCTTTACGAACCTGGATAAGTACGATGCCGACGGGTATGAGTACATCTACAGAGTAGTGGAGACCAACGGAAGCAATACATACTACTGGACCGGAAACAGCGTCACAACAGCCGAGGGCAGGGACATCACAGACGGTACAGCCGATGG
>CACZNS010000093.1 GCA_902782575.1 uncultured Lachnospiraceae bacterium | reverse complement strand
CCCTCTTTCCCCTCAGAGTCTCCAGCAGCAGTACCCAAAGCTTTCTACCTCTTTCCTGTCAAGAATACTCTTGATATCTATGATAACCCTCTCCGGATACGGAAGGTTCCGGTCGAAGAGTCTGTCCAGGTCGGAAAGCTTCATCTCCCGATATTCCTTATGTGCCACCGCAAGCACCAGGCAGTCCGCATCCCGGATCTCTTCAAACGGCGTCAGTGTATATCCGTAGGCTCTTTTTACTTCCTCCGGATCTGCCTGCGGATCCGTAAGGACAGGCTTTATCCGATAATCCTTCAGGGCGGCAATGATCTCCATGATCTTGGAGTTTCTGACATCCGGACAGTTTTCCTTAAAGGTGGCTCCGAGAAATACCACTTTGGCGTCCCTCACCTTTTTCCCGGCCAGTACCAGCTGCCGGATGATCTTTTCCGCCACAAACCGCGGCATATCATCATTGACCCGTCTGCCGGAAGAGATGATCTGGGAATGGTAGCCGAGCTTTTCCGCTTCATACACAAAATAGTACGGATCCACACCGATACAGTGCCCTCCCACAAGACCCGGGCGGAATCCCAGGGCATTCCATTTCGTATCCATCGCATCGATCACCTCTGCCGTGTCGATCCCCATCAGGTCAAAAGCCATCGCCAGTTCATTGATAAAGGCAATATTGATATCCCGCTGGGAATTCTCCACCACCTTGGCTGCCTCCGCCACCTTGATGGAGCCGGCTCTGTGAACGCCGGCAGAGATCACGATCTCATAAACAGAAGCAATGATATCGAGTGCTTCCCGGTCCATTCCGGATACGATCTTTTTAATATTTTCAAGCCTGTGAACCTTATCCCCCGGGTTGATCCTCTCAGGAGAATAGCCGACCTTAAAATCGACTCCGCACCGGAGCCCCGACTCCTGCTCCAGAATGGGAACACAGATGTCCTCCGTCACTCCCGGATAAACCGTGGACTCGTAAACCACGATCGCACCCTTTTTCAGATTACGGCCTACGATATGGCTCGCTCCCTCGACCGGCTTCAGATCCGGTGTTTTATCCTGATTGACAGGTGTGGGAACGGCTACAATAATGAACCCCGCCTCCTTCAGTCTTTCTTCCCTGTCCGTAAACTCCACCGTTGTTTCCCGGATCGCCTCGTTTCCGACCTCCTCGGTCGGATCGATCCCGGCTTTATATTTTTCGATCTTTTCACTGTTCAGATCAAAGCCGATCACGTCTGTCTTTTTTGCAAAAGCAACGGCGATCGGCATACCCACATAGCCCAGACCCACCAGTGCCAGCTTTTCCTTCCGGGCGATCAGATCATCGTATAAGCTCATCGTAAAGCCTCCTGTGCTTTTCTATATATTGCTCCTCCGTGTAACGGTCCAGATATCTTTTATAAAAGTACTCCCTGTCCGCATCCAGCTTTTTCGGATTCTCTGCAAGCATTTTAACATACCGCACACCCTTTTCAAACCGGTCCTTTGTATAGAGGTTTTCCTCTTTTCCGATCACCTCCGGAAGCCCTCCCACGGAGGTTGATACCACTGCGCACTTCCGGCTCATAGCCTCCACGGCAGCTTTTCCGAAGGACTCAAACACACTCGTCATCAAAAAGACGTCCACATCATAATAGTAATCCGCCATCTGCTCCTGTGAATAATTCAGATGACTTTCCAGATTTTCCTCTCCGACCGTATCCCGGATCGTATCCAGGATATGAGCCACCTGCTCATCATCCCCCCGCTCAAAGGTAGACAGGACGATGTCTACCCTGAAATCCAGACCGGTATCTTTTAATTTCCGTATGAATTCCAGCGCAAAGGGCCAATCCTTCTCGATACAGATCCGCCCAGCAAGCCCCAGTGTGAGCTTTTCGCGCTTTTTCCTTTTTGCAGGATCATACGTTCCGAAATATCTTTCGCTGATCGTATTCGGGATCACGGTGAGCGGGCGTATCCCGCTTCCCTCTTCCCAGAGCCGCCGGTTAAAATCCGTGGTAGTCACGAGCATCCCGGCCTTTTTTAAAACCGGTAACATGAACAGCCTGCTCCGTTTTCGATACCCGAAAAACAGCCCCCTGTCCGTATAGATGTATTTCTGCCCCGGAAAGCGGTGGCGGATGAACCCGAAGGTGATCAGGGATTCCGACATTTCAATATGGATCAGCTCCGGCCTTTCCTCTGCCAGATAACGCCGGAACGCCCCGATCCGGATCATGAGATTCTTAAGCCTGCTCTCCCCCATGGGATAGGTAAGGATCCGGAAAGAATAATCCGAAGCCTTATGATGCAGAAGCTCCGGACAGATCACGACCGGTTCGTAGCCATATTCCGGATGAGCCACAAGCCCTTCGCAGATGCTTAAGGTGGACATCTGCGCACCCCCCGGCAGGTCCAGCGGATATTCCATTAAATAGACGATCTTTTTTCCCGGTACCATGTTTCCTTCAGCTCTTCCGCCCGGCTCAGCGGACCGCTCTCATAATAAAACTCTTCCCCCCGGAGCAGCTTTTCCGATACATTCAGCAGACGCCCGGCAGCCGTCTCCGGATTCCAGTACTGATCCATGTTGCGATAAGCATTCTCTCCGAGTCTGCGGATCTCCTCCGGAGCCTTCAGCAGATGCAGCAGCTTACCCGTCAGGCTTTTCAGGCTTCCGCTTTGAAAAACAAGTCCCGTCCGCCCCTCCTCCACAAGCCAGGGTGTGGCGCCTGCCTGCGAAGTTGAGATCACGGCACAGCCAGCCGAAAGAGCTTCATAGATCACAGATCCCCAGCCCTCCAGCTTATTGCTCGTACAGATAAAGATGTCCGCCCGCTCCATCGCTTCCCTGGTCTCTTCGGGGCTCAAATATCCCGCAAACTCTGTCACATCCCAAAGCCCCAGTCTCTCCGTCAGAGTCTTCAGCCGCTTTTCTTCCTCTCCGTTTCCCACAAACACAAGCTGAAATCCGACTCCCGCCTCCCTGCAGCGTGCTGCTGCCTTCAGACAGAGATCGGCTCTCTTCAGCTTCAGAAATCTCCCGGCCCAGAGGATTCTTACGGGATCATTCCGATCCTTTAAGCCCTTCAGTTCTTCCCAGCTCTTTATCTCCTTTTGCGGAAAATAGCCGAATTTGTAGCATTTTCCGATATAGGAGTGCAGAAACCGGTAGTCGGAGGATACAAACGCGCCTGCCGCCAGAATATACAGGTTTTTATTCCGCTTACTGAAGTGATTGATATAAAATTTCTTTGCAAGATAAGGAACCAGGACCTTGAACTTTCCTTCCTTCAGGGGACGCTCGGAATAACGGAATGTGAGACGGTTTTTTTCCATTCTTTCCCGGATAAAATCCTCGGGAGCGGTGCCGATCACTGCCACATCGCTTTTGAGTGCAAGCTCACGGGCCCGCTGCTTCTCACTTTCTCCCAGATGGCTTTTCAATACGTAGGACGGGATCTCTTCCTTTCCCCAGCCCATCTTGCTGCGAAACTCCTCGATCGGTTCCGTTTCCACAAAAGTAAATCCGCTGCCGAGCCGCTCATACAGCCGGTCGCAGAGCGCTTTCTGATGATGATTGAAATAGTTTGAAAAAAACACCAATGATCTCATAATGATTATCCGAATCTGGCTCCCAGATATTTGATCAGTTCAAACGCAACGCATTCCGCAAGATAAAATCTGCTGTATCCGTTCCTGCGGTAGATCCTGTATCTGCGCAGGATCCGCTCCGGAACCTCCTTCAGCGGAATGCGGCTGCTGACTCCACCCATCGTAAAATCCGCCAGAACCTCATGAATGACAACGATGGGGTATCCCGCTTTTTTCACACGGAAATAAAAATCCATATCATCGCTTATGTTCTCACAGCGGTAGCGGAATCTTTCGTATACATCCCTCCTCACAAACTGAGTCGGATGATTCCAGTCCCGGCTGGTGGTATATTTCCTGATCCGGGCCTTTTTGATAAAGGTCTTCCCGGAGGGAAGGATCATCCGGATATCCGCGAACGCGAGAGCGAAGCCGGATCTTAGATATTCCGAGACCATTGCCTCAACAGCGATGCTTTCATAGATATCATCACTGTTCAGGATACCGATCAGCTCACCCCCGGCCAATCCGATCCCCTTATTCATGGCATCGTAGATCCCCCGGTCCGGCTCGGAAACGATCCGGTATGTCATGCCGGCTTCCTCAAAACGGCTGCGCCAGCTTTCACAGAGCTCCACGGTCCGGTCTGTCGACTTCCCGTCGATGATCAGGTATTCGATCCGGCGGTAAGTCTGGGAAAGAACGGACTGAAGCGTCCGCTCGATGGTCTTTTCGCTGTTATAGCAGACTGTGATGATGCTTACCCTGATCTCTTTCTTCTCCGTCAAAATAATCTGTACTCCGCGGCACCTTAGGTTCCGAATCCCTCTGTTGACTCCTCTGCCGTAAACAGCACCGTCAGGGTCTGCAGAAGCAGACGGATATCCGTCGAGATGCTGAAGCTTTCTATATACATCAGATCCAGGATCAGCTTATCTCTGGAGCTCGTGTTGTACTTCCCCATGATCTG
>CACZNS010000092.1 GCA_902782575.1 uncultured Lachnospiraceae bacterium | reverse complement strand
TGAGATTTTTATCGGAGACCGGAATCGGTGGCTTTCTTTGGCACTGGGAATCTCGGGTATCCTGCAGGCGCATGTGCTGAGTCTGGTCATGATCAGCGGGTTCTGCTTTATGATGGGAGTTCTTCTGTTTTTTTGCCTCATAAGAGAAAGAAAAAGGATCTTATCTGTTTTGAAGGCAGCCGCAACCGTTGTTTTATTGAATCTCTGGTATATCGTTCCGTTTTGGGAATGCTACAGATATGATTTGAAACTGAGGGATATGTTTGCGGTGATGGATTTCTCCACAGTATCCAACTGGCCTGCGCAGTTTTTTTCCTTCACAGCGGCTTTTGCTCCCCTGGGAGAAAACTACAGGACACCGATGTTAGGACCTTCCCTCTGGCTTTTTGCAGCAGTACTCCTTTATTTCGGTATTTTTCATGTTAAGAAAAATGAAAAAGAGAAATTTGCCCTGATCCTTTTTGCGGTAAGTGTCTGGTTTTTATTTATGTCATCGCGCTGGTTTCCCTGGCAGACTCTGCAGAAATTTACGGCTGTTGACAGAGTGGTGCAGATGATCCAGTTTCCGATCCGTTTCGGACAGATCGCCCAGGCCGGCCTGACAATAGCCGGAACGATGATCCTGTTCGAGCCGGAGGTATTAAAAAAGTATACCGTAAAGATAACCGTCTTTTGCATAATAGCTTCCTGCATAATGATGGTCCTGATCAGTGATGCGCATTTTGTGGGAATAGCTTCCTATTCTGCGGAAAACATTTCAGAACTGAAAATGATCCCGGATTTTCAGCGTATTTCCTATGAGGATTATGCTCCTCGAGATTATGATGCGGCCCTGTTTCCGAAGGAACCGACCGGTGATGCAAAAATAAGCGGGTGGAACAAAGACGGAACCCGGGCGGAATTTGTATACAGCCTGGAAAGAGACAGTTATGCGGATCTTCCGATCACAGCTTATCCGGGATATAAGGCATTTGATGAGAACGGGCAGGAGCTGGTGATCGATAAGGGAGACGGTGCGATGCTCCGGGTTTTACTGCCGGCAACGGAAAAAGAGCAGCATGTATCTGTCCGATATATCCAGCCCTGCGGATGGAGGATCGCGCAGATAATATCCCTGCTTGCGATGATCGGACTGATCATTCGGGTATGTATAAGAAAAAAGAAAATGTAAATACAATTTGCCGCAGACAGGCGGATTCAAAACAGGAGAAGACTGCACGGTATACCTGCGGCGGATCATCCGCGCCTGCAGAGAAGCTGAGGATTGTCTGCACCGGGCTTGTGTTTTAAAACAATATTTGGTAATATACCGTTAGCTTGAAAAGGGTTTTACCCTTGATATCTTTATTTTCATGCGGCATTCGCCGCGAACAATCCCATTTTACTCCGGCAATCAGTCAGGAAAGGAGGGAACAGCAGGATTTTACTTGACAGCCATTGTTTTTTGAGATAATATTAGCAGGAAACGAACAACTGTTCGAGATTTGAGATGCATCGGATCCCGCATTCTGTCTGAAAAGAGAAGGGACAGGGAGGATGCATTATCGGAAAAAGGAGAATGATATGGATCATAGTGAAAAAGAAAAAGCATTGGATGTAGCAATTTCGCAGATAGAGAAGCAGTTCGGCAA
This sequence comes from uncultured Lachnospiraceae bacterium, assembly GCA_902782575.1. Taxonomy (GTDB): domain Bacteria; phylum Bacillota; class Clostridia; order Lachnospirales; family Lachnospiraceae; genus NK4A144. The sequence continues at coordinate 6,064 of CACZNS010000092.1, read as the reverse complement.
GGGTGCCGTGATGAAGCTCGGGGACAGCAAAGCGGATCTGACCATCGGAACGATCCCCACCGGGTCTTTGAGTCTTGATATCGCGCTGGGAGCGGGCGGGATCCCCCGGGGAAGGATCGTGGAGATCTACGGTTCCGAATCCTCCGGTAAGACGACGCTTACTCTGCATATGATCGCCGAAGCACAGAAGCAGGGCGGTATCGCCGGATTTATCGATGCGGAGCATGCCCTGGATCCCGAGTATGCCAAGAATATCGGAGTGGATGTTGAGAATCTCTATATCTCACAGCCGGATTCCGGCGAGCAGGCTCTGGAGATCGCGGAAACGATGGTGCGTTCCGGGGCGCTCGACATTGTTGTGATCGATTCGGTGGCTGCTTTGGTCCCGAAGGATGAGATCGAAGGAAATATGGGGGATTCCCATATGGGTCTGCAGGCAAGACTCATGTCCCAGGCCCTGCGGAAACTGACAGGTATCATCAATAAAACGAATTGCACGGTTGTATTTATCAATCAGCTGCGCGAGAAGATCGGTGTGATGTTCGGTAATCCCGAGACGACAACCGGAGGGAATGCTTTGAAATTTTATGCATCGGTCCGGCTGGATGTACGCAGGATCGACAAGATCCAGCAGGCCGGGCAGATGATCGGAAACCGCACAAGGGTCAAGGTAGTAAAGAATAAGGTGGCACCGCCGTTTAAGCAGGCGGAATTCGATATCATGTTCGGAAAGGGGATCTCGACTTCGGGAGACATTCTGGATCTTGCCGCCAATATTGATGTGATCAATAAAAGCGGAGCCTGGTATGCCTATAACGGAGAAAAGATCGGCCAGGGAAGGGAAAATGCAAAGCAGTATCTCGAGGAGAATCCCGCAGTCATGGCAGAGGTGGATCACAAGGTCCGCGTTCACTATGGCCTGATAGGGGATGATACCGCACCGGAAGCATCTGCAAAAAAATCCGGGAAAAAAGCGTCCGCAGCAGAGGAGACAGGGGAAGACACCGATAAATAAGCGGATCTGAAACTTGCAGAGGATATGAACGGATGATGATCGTAAAGCTGACTTCATGCAGTAAAAGCAGGGTCAAGGTCTGGCTGGATGAAGAAAAACCTGCTTTTGTCCTGTATGAGAAGGAAATAAAGCAATACGGGCTGAAGGAAGGACAGGATCTTTCGGATCTCTTATATGCCGAGATTCTGGAAAATGTTCTGATCAAAAGGGCGCGAAACCGCGCCCTTTATCTTCTGGCGGATTACGGACGGACCGAATGGCAGCTGCGGAAAAAGCTGCAGGAGGGCTTTTATCCGGAAGAGGCTATCAACGCCGCGGTTGATTATGTGAAAGAAAAGCATTATCTGGATGATACATATTACGCGGAAAATTTTGCGGAGAACAGGACAAAAAGAAAGTCCAGAAAGATGGTGGAACAGGAGCTGATCCGCCGGGGGATCGACAGGGAGACGATTACGGCAGCCTTTGAAAATCTGGAGGGCGACGAGAAGGATACGATCCGCAGTCTGATCCTGAAAAAATATCCGGATCCGGAAGCGGTTGAACCGAAAGATGCCCAGAAGCTGATGAGAAGCCTTTTATCGAAAGGCTTTCGGATGGATGACTGCAGGGCGGTCATGGATGAGACGGGGATCAGTCTGTATTGTATTCGGGAATGAATAAAGGTATAATCCGAATATGTGTCAACGCAGCCGGATGACCGGAACTGCGTGGGTCAGGAAATATACTGTTTTTAGCTCCTGAACCGGAGTCATGGTTTCGGGGTGAAGGATGTTGCCGAGTATGCGATCGTGGAGTTTTCCGTTTCGAATGCGTTTTTGGATAGTTCTCATATCTTTTCTTTTTCTCCTGCTCGGGTGCGCCTGTTCTTTGTTTTCAAATCGGTTGAATCTGAACAAATCTCTGGATCTTATTATAGCTGATGGAAATGCAGAGCTTTATCTGGAGGACGGGACTGCCATTCACGGGTTTGAAAAAGAAGGTGTCACTCATTTTTTTCTGCCGGCTTATGTCCGCCAGACCGGGATCGATCAGTCCCTGTCTTCCGTCAAGGTTTATCAAAACGGAGCTCTATTAAAGGAATTTCCTCCGGAAGAGGAAATTGATGTTTCCATAGATACCGGGGATGGATCCTTTGTCCCCTGGAAGCTGGCATTTCACAGAGGAAACATGCCGGCTGTGTTCGTGGATCTGGGAGGTATCACTCCTGAAGACATAGAACACGGGTTGTATTCCCCTGCCGGGATCCGGGTGATGAAAACGGATGGAAGCGTGGATTATGCCGGGAAGAAGGAAAAGATAAAGGGAAGAGGAAATGATACCTGGGGCCGCCCGAAGTCCCCGTATACGATAAAGCTTTCACAGAGTGCCGGTCTGTGCGGGATGAATACTTCGAAAAAGTGGATCCTTCTGGCGAACTTTAATGATCCGACTTCTTTATTAAATAAAATGGTGCTTGACGCGCAGGAAAAGCTGGAGGTGGAATATTCGCCTCATGCCGAGTGGGTGGATCTGTATTTCGACGGAAATTATCACGGTCTGTATCTTCTTTGTGAAAAGATGGAGATCAGCGAATCCAAATTGAATATAGGAGATCTGAAAAAGCAGAATGAAGCTCTTAATCCTCAGGCGGGAGAGGATGATCTTCTGCGCCTGGAGGACATGAAGGGATTTCGGACAGAAAAAGATCCGGCGGATATCAGCGGCGGTTACATCATGGAGAAAACGAGTGATCTGTATTATGAGTATCATTCCTGCGGCTTTATCACGAACCGGTGGTATTTTAATCTGCGCGATCCGAATAACGCTTCCATCGGAGAATTAAAATATGTCCGGGATTATATGGAAGAAGTGGATCTGGCGTTTCTGAACAAAGATCCGGATCTGTTTTCCCGGATCGATACGGAGTCGTTTGCCAAGCGGTTTTTGCTGGAGGAAGTATTTGATAACGGTGAATTTGCGGCGAACGGATACTATTTTTACAAAAAAGCCGGAAATGAAAAGCTCTTTGCGGGTCCGGGCTGGGATTATGACAGAAGCTGCGGAAATCTGCTTGATAAACGGGATCCCGCACTGTCGGTTCTGGAAAGGAACGAAACCGCGCTGGACTGGGACAGGATCCTCTATGAGGACAAGGATTACAGGAATTATCTGATCTCCGTATTCCGGAAATATCAGGATGTGTTTGAGGCTCCGCTGAAAGGCGGTATAGACAGATATGTGGAGCAGTACCGGGCATCCTTCAATATGGACCTGATCCGCTGGGGAGACTGGACCAGATGGGAATGCCGGTATCATGATCCGGTTAATAATGTCCGCTATATCAGGCAGTTTTTGGCAAAGAGGATCATCGCCCTGTGCGGGAGGTGGGGAGTGGAGACTGATATCAGGCCGGAACCGGGGAACGGGACCATCCATACGGTGACGTTTGTGACAGAAGGTGCTCCTGTCGAAATACAGGTCATGGACGGAGAAACGGTACCGCCGGAGCAGTTTCCCGAATATGATACCGAAAAATATACCGGCTGGTTCATAGAGCTGTCAGAGTGCGATTTTGATCAGTATATCCCCGTGCTTGAAGACATGACGATCCAATTGAAGGAGGACTGACAGAGCGGCAGAGCGGATGATAATATCCCGGCTGCGGAAACGGCTGTTCCCCCTCCAATGAATGCCGGCATATAATAGCAGGCATGTAATAGCTTGACATAAAATCAAAATCAGTTTACTATAAGATAGTTGTGGTCTGCAAATCAGCAGATCGCGATAAAATTTCATAAGGAGGTACTCCTGTACATGTCAACGGCAGTAGTGATTATTGTCTGTGCAGTAGTACTGGTCATAGCGGTAATCGCTGCTTTTGTTTTGGGCGGTAATCGTCAGAAAGCGATCTACGAAACCAAGATCGGAAATGCTGACGAGAAAGCCAGACAGATCATTGATGATGCTCTCAAAGAAGCGGAAGAAAAGAAGCGCGAAGGACTCCTTGAAGTGAAGGAAGAGTCGATCAAGGCTCAGAACGAGATCGAGAAGGAGACCAAGGAAAGACGCGCCGAGGTTCAACGGCTGGAAAGACGGGTACAGCAGAAAGAGGAATCTGTCGACAAAAAGGCGGAAGCAATCGAGAAGCGTGAAGCCAGCTGCGCGGCAAAGGAGGAAGAGCTCAGCAAACAGAAAGAACAGGTTGCAAAGCTCAATGAAGAACGCGTACAGGAACTCGAGAGGATCTCGGGACTTACCTCTGAACAGGCAAAAGAATATCTTTTAAAAATTGTTGAGGACGATGTAAAGCACGAGTCCGCGGTAATGATCAAGGAATATGAGACCCGTGCGAAGGAAGAAGCGGACAAAAAAGCCAAGGAATACGTCGTAAATGCGATCCAGCGCTGCGCGGCGGATCAGGTTTCCGAGGCTACGATCTCTGTGGTACAGCTGCCCGGTGATGAGATGAAAGGCCGGATCATCGGCCGCGAAGGGCGGAATATCAGGACGATCGAGACGCTGACCGGTGTGGATCTGATCATTGATGATACACCGGAGGCAGTGATCCTTTCCGGGTTTGACCCGATCCGACGGGAGGTTGCCAGGATCGCGCTGGAGAAGCTCATCGTGGACGGCCGGATCCATCCGGCACGGATCGAGGAGATGGTTGAGAAAGCTCAGCGTGAAGTGGAGACCGAGATCCGGGAGGAAGGCGAGGCTGCGGCTCTGGAAGTGGGCGTACACGGGATTCATCCCGAGCTGATCCGTCTGCTTGGCAAGATGAAGTTCAGGACCAGCTACGGACAGAACGCATTGAAGCATTCCGTCGAAGTGGCACAGCTTACGGGACTGCTGGCATCCGAGATCGGAGGCATTGATGTAAGGATGGCGAAGCGGGCCGGACTGCTGCATGATATCGGAAAAGCGGTCGACCATGAGATGGAAGGATCTCATATTCAGCTGGGCTCTGATCTGTGCAGGAAGTATAAGGAATCACAGATCGTTGTCAATGCCGTGGAGTCTCACCACGGCGACACCGAACCGACGTCGCTGATCGCATGCCTGGTGCAGGCAGCGGATACGATCTCGGCGGCAAGGCCGGGTGCCCGCAGAGAGACACTGGATAATTACACCAATCGATTAAAACAATTAGAAGATATTGCAGATTCCTTTAAGGGAGTAGAAAAATCTTTTGCTATTCAGGCAGGTAGAGAGATCCGTGTGATCGTAGTTCCGGAACAGGTAAACGATGCGGATATGGTATTGATGGCCAGGGACATTGCAAAACGGGTGGAAAACGAAATGCAGTATCCGGGTCAGGTCAAAGTAAGTATGATCCGAGAGTCGAGAGTGACCGATTACGCGAAGTGATACACCATGTAAAACGGAAGGATCCGGTCAAAGACCGGATCCTTTTTGTAACGACGGTGGGCAGGATGTTTGCCGGGGTCTGTATTTCTGGCAGGGACACAGGCGTTTGAGACAGTTAAGACAGAAACGGCGTGCGGCGCATGATATGTGCGATTAAAAGCGGCATGCCGGCAGGCATGGAGGTTACAGATGAAATCGAGAATCATTGATGTGATCGTGGTAGTGGCTATTCTCGCTGTGGTAGCGGTTTTGATCGTAATGAAGTGGGAGCAGATCAGCGGGGCTTTCGGTGGTTCAAATAAGAAAGAAACAGCGGCCGGGGAGGCCGCGGATAACACCGACTCGGCAGATCCCTTAAGCGGAGATCTGGTTGTGACCGAGCGAAACCGGGTGAAAGAGGAACCGGTGGATCCGGTGGAGATACCGTATGATGAGGGGATAACAAATAATATCATCGGCATGAGCTGGAAAGAGCTGATGGATACATACGGATATCCCGATACGGAAGCGCTGCCGTCCGATCTTCATCGGATGGGCTTCAGCGAAGAGGAACCCGGGGTAAAATATTATGTAAACGAAGGAACAAAGGAATATTTCGGTGTCCGGGAGGATGAGATCGTCGTTTATGTCCGCCCCGGCGACCGGCCGGTTTCTGATGTACTGACCGGAGAGGATATGCGTGTTGTGGATCCGGTC
>CACZNS010000091.1 GCA_902782575.1 uncultured Lachnospiraceae bacterium | reverse complement strand
ATCACATCTGCCCTTCCCGCTTCCGCCGCTTCCGCGGATCATGTCCGTATCCTGTGCCCTTTCCGGAGGCCCGATGAAGGACAGATGCCTCGTGTTTGATTATATATACGAAAACCGGCGGCAAAATCGCCGCCGGTTTGAAAAAAAGATCAATTTTACAGACCGAAAAGTTCCCGGGCCTCCTCTTCAGAGATCTCGATCAGATTCGTATCCCCCGAAGCAAAGCGGTAGGCAAGATTGCTTCCATCCTCCCAAACTCCGCTTTTTCCCTTCTTCTCTATCTTATCTCCCGTCTTTCGGATCAGCACGCTCCCCACAGGGAAACGGTAATAACTTGTCTCTTCCATTCTGTTCTTCCTTAATAGCTGATGTCCGCAGCTCCCGCGGGAACCGGCACCGCGGAAAACAGGGCATCATTCTTCTTTTGCGCCTCCGCCTTCTCCGCTGCGGTGGCATTATCACTTCTTATGATCTCATAATACTCATGAGTCTTATTCTGCTTCGTATCGTAGGATTCGGGCGTATGGAACTGCAGCTCGAAGACGGTACCGTTTGAATCCTTCAGCGCCGCATTGATCCCTTTATAGGATTTGCTTTCCCATGCGTTATTGATCTTGATTACCTTATAACCCTTCGCGATCAGCGTATCCATTGTCTTTTTCGTAGCCTCGGTATAACTGTCCGTATCGATCACAAAGGTATACCGAAGAGCGTCTTTTATTGTCGACGCCGCTTCCGCCACCGATACCTCCATTTCCTTTGCATCGGTCACAAGCTTTCTTGCAATGCTCTCCTTCGTCTTGAGCCGGAAATCCAGTCCCTCCAGACGTGCCTTATCGGACTCCATACTCTCTAAGATCACCGTCACCTGCGGTTCGGAAGCCGCAGCCTTCTGATAGATTGTCTCCGCCAGCTTTTTCGCCTCCGCTTCGGGAGTGGTTTCGGAGGCCGCCGTACTCTGAACCGCCGCCTTCTGTGCTCCCTGAGCGATCACTGTCTCTGCTGCCGCTGCCGCCTGATCCGCGGCTGCCCTTGCCTGTATCGCAGCCTCCTGCTGCTTTACCGCCCTTTCCAGGGCCTGTACCAGCTCGGGATCGGACGCCGTTACCGGTGCTGCGGGCACTGCTGCCTCCGGCGCCGCCACCTTCAGGCTCTGCCCGGGATAGATCTTTGAAGGAACCTTGATCTCGTTACTGTTCAGGTCATAGAGGGCCTTCCATTGCTTTTCATCTCCGAACAGGCTCCTTGCGATACCGCAAAGACTGTCTCCCTTCTGTACTGTATAGACCCCCGCAGGCTGAGCGGGATCTGCCCATACCGTTTCTCCCGTTGCCGCAAACGAGGCGAACAGGAACAGGAACGACAAGAGAAATGCCGCTGCCCTTCTTCCGGTTCCCCTTATTTCCGTCTGTTGTTTTTTCATTTTGACTCCTTTCCCTTCTATTTTATTGTTTTATCCTTTCCCTCCCGGGGATCTGCCTTTCCTTCAGACAGTCTCCTCCTCCCCGGACTGCAGCAGGAGCAGAGCCGTCCGGATCCTGAGCTGCCCGGCCCTGACTGCCGAAAGGTCCGCCTCTATCTGGGCTGACACGGTATCGATCAATGTCAGCTGCATCCTGACATTTTCCCTGAGCTGTGCGTAGAGTTCCTCTGTCAGGGCCGCTCCCGCCCGCTCCCGGATACTCTCCGTCCGCTGCAGAAGCCCGCCGAGCATACCCGGCAGGAAGCCTTCGCCCTCCGTACCGCCCGTCTCCGCCTCCTGAAGGCTCTCCCCGGTGATCCCGCCGGAAAGCTCCTCCTGCACCGAATCCTGCAGCTCCAGCAGATCCGCCATCGCGTCCTCCGGATCCGCTCCGTCCGTTTCATACTCCTGAAGCAGTGCCTCGAGATTTTCCCGCTGGGTACGGTATTCGGAGAGCCTCTCCTCATACTCAGCGCTCATCTGATCATATTGCTCCGCCTGTTCTTCCAGTAATTCCCTGATCTCCTGATCCATCATAACCACCGTTCCGCGGTTCCGCAGAAAAACACAAAACCGCTTTTAAAATAAAATAATACCCAAATACCGGGAGCTCACCCCCGGTTTTTGCCTGTTCTTTCCGCGATGCCTCCTGATTCGCACGGAGGCACCGCCTTTCCTTCCTGTTATTATTTTTCTTCCACCGGAACGATCTCCCCGTCCTCGATCTTAAGCTCGCCGAGCTGTTCGAGCACATCGCTCCTGAACCGGATCTCCTCCTCATCCTGGAAGCCGATGAACAGCACCTGCTCCACGGCATCCCGGTTAAAGAAGAACATATTATCGCTGTCCACCATACCCTCGGGATAGATCACACCCACATAATCGTAAAGGGTATCATCGTTTCCTCTCGCCACAAGTCTTCCGCAGACCATAAGACGTCTTTCCGCACCCACGATCCGTACAACCGACCCGATCGGCAGCATGTTCTTATACATTTTCATATCCTCCTGTTAAAAAGTTATACTTTATTATGAACCATTTCTCATAATATGATGTCAGGGGCAAAAGGTCATAATGCGTTCAAACTTATTTGCAAAGCATTATGAACTTTGTGAGTGTTTGGCATCAGTAGGGGCCAAAAGACCTTTTGACCCCTACATCATATCATGTCTGCTTAAAGACGGAAACCGCTTTTGGATCCTACCATGGAATCATCCATGCTCCGCTTTCCTTCGTTCCGCTTTTCGACGCGTTCCTTTCGCTTAATCTTTATTACTTCCTCCTTCGACCGGCCCTTTTCGGCGTTCGCGTTCTTGCTCTCTTCCGTCAGCTCCTTGCGGAACTGATCGGTCTCGGCGATCTTCTTCTTCGAGTCCTCGGTGATCACCTTATTCCCCTCTTTCGTAACCTCGGATATGATATCGCTGTTCGCCTCTTTGTTCTGAGCTGTCTCTGCTTCCTGTGCCCGCATTTCCTTTCTGCGGCGGCGGCGCTCAAACCAGCCTGTGATCTTATCCTTAAGGCCGGACCAGTCGATCATCACCTTCAGTCCGATGCCGAAGCCCAAAGCTCCGGAAAGACTCGTCTCTACCCTGCCGCTTGTATATTGCACACCGGCACTGGCTCCCGCACTCAGAGCCGTTCCGCTCAAAGCCAGCTTGACCTTTACGCCGAACAGGCTGAAGCCGCCCTTGACGCTTCCCTTAAAGACCGCAGCCTCTGCCGTCGCGGAAGCCGTGAAGCCGATCTCTCGACGGTACTGCCCGTCCTCGCCCTTGACCACGATGTCTCCGACGCCGACTTTTGCTTCCGCTTCGGCTCTGGCAACCTCGACCTTTCCTTCAAAAAGGAGATTGTTGTCCTCTCCGCCGATGGTATGCTTTGTGCTGACAACCATAGCCGCAGCTTCGATCCCGAGGGCTTTTTCAAGGGTGGGCAGATAATGCTCCGTATCACAAAGGGACATTGTTTCCCGTCCGGTCACCACCACCTTGCCCACTTCGAAGGCATTTGACATTTTGTAATGCTTCAGTTTCAGATCATTTTTTACCTGAAAAGCACGGAGCGTTCCCTCTACGATGTAGGAATTTCCGATGCCCAGAGTGGGAGACTTGAAACCGGACTTATTCGAATCAATGGTCTCGCTCTTGGTGGTTTCCCTGTCTCCTTCGCTGACACTGGATTCGGACCAGCCCTTCTCTCCCTTTTTGGACCAGATCTTATTCCTCGTCTGGGCTCCTCCGAAGGATGCCAGATCGAAGGTAAAGGCAGATGCCTTTGTGGTCATCTTGTCGCCGAAGGCCTTTTTCTCTTTGGATTTCCAGAAGGCATACTGCACCTTGTTCTCCTTCTGATGGCCGATCCCGAACTTGCCCTTCAGGATCCGAAGCCTCTCCATGGCCTCATAATAGCGCTTATCCTCTTTATTATCCGCAGTTCTGGCTTTCTGCTGAAGCTCGGTGAAATTTTTTCTTAAATCCTTTAATTCTTTTTCTTTTTCCGGATCCGCGTAATTTTTGTTCTGGATCACGATCATCTTGCAGTCCAGGAAAACCCCCAGATTGTCAAATTCATTCTTCCAGTCTCTGACCCGTTCCATATCATCATCCGAAAATCCCCGGGCCTTCCGCTCATTCTCCGGCAGATTCAAGAGATACTCGCACATCTCGGAGGCTCTTTTCAGCTTGATACGGTTCTCGGTATATTTTTCTACCAGTTCGTCATCGTCCTTATATTCCAGGATGCCGCTGAATTTCTTCTTATTCTCCTCCATGAGAGTCTCAAGCGTATCCTCCCACTCGGTCTTTTCCCCGTCCTGATGAGTCTTTTCTTTATTTTTCGGATCAAGCGGCAAAGCTGTCCTGAGCCAGCTCATATAGCGCGCCATCTCTGCCGCTGCCTTGCGGCTGCGCTCCTGCTTCGTCTGGATCCTCTGCTGTTCAAGCTCTTCTTTTGTCAGTTTTGCTTCTTTCGGCATCCTATATTCCTCCCGTCAAAAACGGTTTATAATTCCTGATCTGTACTTATATACGTTCCACGTGGAAAATATCGCCTCAGGAATTATTTTTTTTTCATACCCTTCACCTGCATCTTTTTTCCGCCGGTATTCTGCTCCGGAGACAGGACTTTTTTCCTTTCCTTGGACTGCTTTTCCTTGGACTTTCCGGTCTGCTTCTCCGGGATCGCCTTAAACGGCTTCACTCTGGCCGGATCCGCCTTTACGGCCTCTGCCCTGGGCAGAAGCTCCGTGAGCTTAAGCTGAAGCGTGTCCTCCTTCAGGCTTTTCAGATCGGCAGCTCCCGCCAGAGCGCGCAGTCCGTTCTCCGCCAGGTTTACAAGCTCCTCTGCTTCCCGGAGCCTCTTCTTTCCGTTATCGAACACTGCCGAAAACAGTCCGCTTCTTGCATCCACATACTCCTTTGCCTTCTGCCTTAAGGTCTCATAAGCCTCGATATATTCCATCACCGACGCACCCTCTCTGATGTACCCAAGCTCCCCTGCGGCATCCATCATATTCTTAAAATAATCCGAATCCTCTCCCTTTTTCTTTAAGCCCTTCAGAGTTTCCATGCGCTCCTTCAGCTCTGCGCCCTGCTGCCGGATCGCCTCTCCTGCTTCCTCCGGAGAGGAAACGGAAGCGCCCTTCGTCTGTCCGAGTACGCTCTTCAGGATCCTGTATCGCTTTGCGGTCTGCTTCATCTCCTTCGCAGCCTTCCGCGCAGTCTCCTCCGCCTCTTTTCTCTTTGCCTTTCCGGCCGGCAGATCGTCGAAAAGCGTGTACCGGTTTAACAGGTCCTGAAGCTCTGCGGTGGCATTTAAGACCGAGTTCTCCAGATCTTTATAGCCCGGTGCTTTTTCATCTCCGGCTTTGAAGAGGAGTACCTTCACCTTGGCCTTCTGAGCCTCCAGCAGATATTCCAGCCCGGGAAATCCTTTTTCTCCGTACTCCTGATTGTCTTCTTCCCTTTCATGCTCTGCGGCAGCATCGGCAAAGATCTTTTTATTCTGATCCGCAAGCTTTTTATAATCAAATTTCGTATTCCTGATATACTCGTCCAGATCAAACTCCTGCGGCTTCCCAAGCCTGTCGGTAAGGATCCCGTTTGCCATCCGGGAAGGATCGAAATCCTCCGGACGCACTACGGCGAAATTGCGAAGGATCCCCTTTTTGATCTTATCCTTGACCTCCCTTTTTTCCTCCAGTCCGTAAAAAGGAGCCAGAAATCCTGCTCTGCGATACTCCAGCTTTAAGCGCATGATCACCTGCTTCTCCAAACGCTCCTTCGCTGCCATGAGCTTTTCTCTCTTTTCAGCATCCGGTTCTCCGTTGAAAAGCCCCTCCAGAAGGCGCTCCGCGTTCATCTGGAAGCCGAGCATCATATTCCCTGCCATGGCCAGCCTTTCTCCCTGCCTTGCCATGCTTAAGAGAGCTTCTCCGGGAGTTTTTCCCTGCAGGCATTTTTCCATTCCGTTTTCCGCGATAAATCCGTCGATCACGTGTTCGATAGCTCCCACCGGATCGGTGAAGAACTCGTTTATCTTCTCCTCCATGCTCTCTCCAGGCTTCAGGCCATTCTTTAAGAAGGCATAGATCTGATAAACCCCGTTCACCTCTGAGGAGGTCTTGACCTGCCTCGCAAACTCCCAGGGCACATCGGGATTTCTGGCCACATCCACATTGTTCGGGAAACGGTATTCCTTTGTAAAGCCCTCCTTTGCCAGGTCCATAAGCTCCTGCATATCCGTACGTGCCTTTGCGTAATCACCTGCGGCGCTTATGAGCTCATCGCCCTTTCCGTCCTGTACTGCCTTTTTCAGGCGCTTATTGGCTTCTATGATATTTCGGAAGGCGTAGATCTTCGTCCCCTGCTCGGCTCCTCCCACTTCCCCCGGCCGGATCAGCTGCATCTCCTCCATCTTAAGGAGCATGCGCTTTACAACATCCATATAAGATGCTGAAAACTCCGCCTTTACCTGAGAAAGAGCCTGGGCATCCGCCTCCCGTCCGGGCTTCATGATCCAGTCCCCGGAGGTTCTTCCGTCTTTGGGAGTGTTCAGGTACGCGGGAGTCTCATAGATCCCCTCGTATCTGCCGCCCTCTAAGGTCCGCAGGGCATTCCCCTGCTCCCTGCGCTCCTCATTGGAGAAGAGCCTGCTCATGACATTGTCCGTGGCGTAAAGATCGTTTCCGGCCTTTACCGTCGAAAGCACACCGTCCGCGTAATTCAGAGCTATCAGGACGTTCTCATCCTCGCGGAAAGCCTCCCTCAGCTCATTGATCCTTTCCCGTTCGGGATGATCGACCTGCTCCTCCATGGAAAGCTCCGTAAAATCACGGTAGCTTCCGAGAAACAGATTAAATTCCCTCACCTGCTCCGCAGAAAAACCCGCTACCACGCTTCTGATCAGCGCCTCGACCTCCCCGGGAGGCGTAAAGCCCGCAATAGCCACCCCGGTATTCGACTGATTGCTCTGCCCGAGCCTCTCCTGAGCGATCCGGTAAAATTCCTCCGTGCCCAGCATCGAAGCCAGCTTGTCCCTTACAGCGCTGAGCTTGCGCCGGGCCTTCTGCTGATTCAGATGCACCGCATAATTTTCCCGGTTTTCCGACTCCTGACCATTGATCCCGTCCTGCGCCGCAAAAGAAGCAGCCGTTTCCGCTAAAAACCGCTCTGTGGCGATCTCGCAGTCAAAACGCTCCGCGTCCTCATCCTCCACGGTTCCGTCGTAGACCCCCGCCTGATCCTTCATATCGTTGAAAAATCTCTCGGCCGCCGCAGGATCCGCCGTTTCCAGGGCATAGGAGATATTTGCGACACGCTCTGCCTCAAGAGTGAGCATTTTTTCCCGTTCGCTTTTCTTCCCATCCTCCAGATAGAGGTTCACAAAATTCCTTACACTCTCAAGATACTGCTGCTTCGCCTCCGGGGAAGCAAGCGCGGCTTTGTTTTCCGGAACCTCCGACTCGGAAAGCTTATCCTTCAGCATCAGATATTCGTCGGAATGGATCCGGACCATTTCCTCCTTATCGTTAAAGCCCGCAAGGAATTCCGACAGACGCTCCAGCTTTTCGTCGGCACTGATCCCCCCATCCTCAAGCATCTCCTTCAGCGCTCCGATCCTCACCTGTCTGGAAAGGTAGAGCTTTTCCCTGGCGTACTGCTCCTTTTTGATCCCGGCTTTATAATTCTGCCCGGCTTCCACTACCCTCTCAAGGAGTCCCTTCCCGCGCTTGATAAAATCCGCCTCGCTCTCTCCGCTCTTTTGTTCCATCGAGGCCGCTTCCTTCAGCGCCGCGAGAAATGTTCTGTATTCGGGAGAGACGATCTGATATTCCTTATCATTTTTCGTCTGGAGAGAAAGGGCGTATGCCATATCCTCCTTTTGATCGAGCAGCCTGAGCAGCTCATCGGATGTGTTCTGATCCGGTGCGGAAGGCACCTCCGGCTCCGTTTCCCCTATTGCCCTGATATACTCCGGATCCGCCGGCCTCATCTTCCTGAAGTCCGTTTTTTTCGGGAAGCTGATCTTACGGCTGATCCCCGGAAGAGAAAATTTCTCATCCATCATGGAGCCCGTGCTTTCGGGGTTGGTACGCTCCACCGCCGCACTGCCGTCCTTATCCCTCATTTCAAAGGTTCCCGTATTCCCGTCCTCTCCCGTCTTCAGGGTGAGTCCTTCTATTCCCTTACTTTCAAAGACCTCGTTTTTCCCCGGGACCTTATGCAGATCCACAAGGGAATTCATCGTGATGGGATTCGTCAGGGAATCCGAAACAAGGCTCTGGATGGTCATGTCAGTGTAGGTCTGATCCGCTTTACTGTCATTCCGGTGGGGCCTGGAATCCTGATAGATAAGCGTATCTCCGTCGTATCCCACGATCGTCACATAGTGCTTTCCCTTAAGAAGCGCGATGGGAGAATGATGGATATCAATGGCTTCTTTTATAAATGTCCTTAAGAAGCCCTCCGTGATCTTCCTCTGCTCCTGATTTGAAATGCCGAAGCTCTCCGAAAGCGTGATCTCCTGGATCGCGGTGTTCGGAAGCAGAGACAGCAGCAGGTCCCTCTTCTCAAAGGGATTTGCCATTTCATCCTTAAAAAGGATCTTTTCCTCATTGGGCGTAAGCTTCCCCGCCTCTTTTACATCCCTGACCTGCCGGTAGCCCCGGATATCCTCCTGGGAAATGTCTATGCCGCGGCTTAAGAGCAGGTTTGAATATGCCACGGACCAGCAGCCGTTTATGCTGGTCTGATGAGCCTTCTGATGGATCAGAAGCTCCGAACCCTTCGGATGCTTCTTGATATTCACAAGCTCCGGCGGAGCGGTCTTTGCACTTTCGGAGGTGATCAGCTCCTCCATCCGCAGGATCACATCGATCTGCCGCTCGAGATATCTCACGTAAAGCGGATCGCTCTTTTGCAGATCCTCACGGAAGATACTCAGGAAATCCGAAAGCTCCTCCACATTGGAGGTATTCCGGATCTCCTTCGGGATTACCGGATCGTTTGCATCCAGAAAGATATCGCCCCCTCTTCCGGTAGAGGGCCTGAAGGATCCCCTCTTTCCCGGGAGATACCGTCTGCCCCGCTCAAAGCGGCGCTGCCCGGCGTGAAGCTCCGGGAGATCGGGTGCGCTGTTTTGCCTTGCCCAGCTGTAATAGCCCTCATAAGTACCTTTCTCATCCCCGTTAACGATCCTGTCAAGCAGCAGGCGCTCCTCTCTTTTCTCCGGGACCTTTCCGGATATGATCACACGTTCAAGGAGCTCCAGCATCCTGCTCTTATCCGGAATCGTCCTATCCCTGACCCAGCTTCTGAGCATGATCCATTTCCGGATATTGTTCTCCCTTACGGCCGCTTCATAATCCTCCCTTTCCCTGAGATCAAATTCATCGGGGAGCTCCTCCCGCTGTATATCACGGGTGATCGCAGAGAAGATCCTTTCCGTAACGGCCTGACTGTCCGGACGATTAAGCGCCGTTATATCATCCGCCAGGCGCTGCAGGGCATTGACTCTTGCCTCTGCCGTAAAGGGCACCGTGGAATAAAGCTGTTCAAAATGCTCCGTAAGAGTTTTATTCCCTGCATCCCGGGATATGGTAAAAAGCTCGTCAAGAAGCGGGAGATCCTTTATGGCAAAGCCGTTTTCCAGAGCTCTCAGATACATAAGAACACGTTCCCTCTGCTCTTTCTTTCCCTGGCCGAAGGCAGAGGGCCTTACTGCCTCATAGCAGAGCTCTTTCAGATTTTCTCTTGCCAGGATCTCCTCCTCAAGATTCCTTGCTCCGGAAGCCTCCGTGATGCTTCTGATCTCGGTCAGTCTCTCTTCTAATGTTTTTGCCATAACAAATCCCTCGCATTATCTGTCGTAAGTGGCCACGCCTGCGCCGGCTTCCTTACAACGGTTCACTGTTTTCACGATCTCTTTTATTATACGTTTGTTCCGGACAAAATCGCCGCCGCGGGCAGTATTTCTCCCGCGGCGGCCTGTGATCACCGGTTTTATTTTATTTCTTTATCTGTCTGCTTTCTGCCTTCTGCAGATTCTCTCTTGCCGTCTGAGCGGCCTTCCTGTGACGGTTTGTTCCGCTCTCCTTCTGGGCTTTCTGGAACTCCTTCCGGTAAAGCTCCGAAAAGCCTTTCATCTTTACCTTTTCCGACTCGCTGAATTCCTTTGCGTTCGGGACAAGCGCCTTTACGAGACCCGGATTTTCCTTTTTGAAGTAGTCCATCAGCCCCGCTGCTCCGACGATCCTTGCATAGCCCGCGCTTTGTGTCTTTTCTTCCACATTTCCGGCTGCATTCTTACTGACATAGGCATTCAGGTGGTGAATGCAGTTCTCTTCCGCCAGAGCAAGGTCGAAGAGCTTTTTCGTGATGTCTTTCGCCTGCTCTTCGGAAGGCTCTTTGCCATCCAGCTTCTGCGCCATACGGATCAGCTCATCCCTCTTTTCCCTGAAGCTCTCCAGCGAGGAATACGCAGTGTTATATTCCTCGGAATTCCAGTTAAACAGACGGTAGCTCTTTTTCGTATCAAAGATCTCCTTCATCCGGTCAAAGCTGTAAGGATCTGTCAGATATCCCTTCACCCGGTCAAAGCATTTATACTCGGGCTTTGTGATATCTTCAGCCTTACCAAGAGCCTTCAGCTGGCCATTAAGGATAGCCGGAAAATACTCCACAGTAAGGTTCTTTCCCTTTTTATCCACCTTAAAGCGGTCAAAGATATCCGGGGGGAATGTCCTGAGCGATTCCGACAGAATGTATTTTCTGCCGAAGTCCGGCGACGGGTCCTTTCCCCTTTCCTTCCGATACCCGTCGATGGAGGCCATCACCCTGGGAGCAAACTCTTTGGTAAATTCCTCTCCGAGTGAGCTGCAGCCGGTCGTTATGAGCTCCGTGATCCGCTTAAGGCTTCCTTCGTCATCTCCAGCGACCCTTGCTTCGCAGAGCTTCTTGAAAAGGTCTTTGCTGAATACCGACTCGTCAGAAAGATGAGAATAAACCATGGTATTCTTTGCATCATTGTCAATGGCTCTTTGCTTTAAGGCCGGCTCTTTTTCCTCAAAGGCCTTCGCCTCCTCCGGATTTAATGCCCTTAAGGCGGAAAGTGCCTTGTTCCTCAAAGACTCACTGTCAAACCAGGCAATATCCAGCGCCGCGTTCTCTAACAGGATGGAAAGCTCCTTTGCGGCCTTCTCGATTCGGTTCTTCACCGCCTCGGCCCTGTTCGAGCTTTCATTATCCGAGAGATCGATCAGATCCGCCGCCATCCGGATGGAATCCGCGACCTTCTTAACCTCGCCCCAGCCTGCGTAAGGACTTCTCCTGTACTCATATTTTCTTCCGAATTCCCACTCCATTTCCTGGGCGGTCCTTCTTAAAGCATCGGCATATCTTCCGTCTACCGTAAAATATTTCAGTCTTTCGTCGAGGAAGCTGTTATACTGTCTGAAAATCTCTGCCTTTCTGCCTTCCGAAAGGACATCCTTCCTTTCCGGCTTTAATCTCTCAAAGTCCTGCACCTCCTCTTTGCTCAGGCGCTTCTTGCTGAGATCCGACAGGATCAGGGCAAAGTCATCCATATCGATCTTATAGCGCTTCTTAAAGGATGAATCCGCCATCATGCGGTTGATCACCCCCTCTGCCCTGGAAAGAGGGATTCCGTAGACCGCATCCTTGTTTCCGCTCTCCTTCAGATCGTGAAGGGCCTGAAGCCTCCAGCCGATTACAGCCTCCGCAAGCCGCTCTCTGATCCTCTTTCCCTCCGGGCTGACCTCTCCCTTCTCATCGAGCATGATATGATCCTCCAGTGCGTCGATCAGAATGTGGCCATACCCCGGTCTGAGGCGATCCATTAAGGATGCCGAATAGAGATCTGCCAGATAATTCATTTTTTCCTCTTCGGTCTCTATCGCATCATACTGTCTGATAACCCTGTCCACAGCTGCCTTCGGATCCGAATGATCAAAGCCCTTATCCTCAGGAAGTGCATGGAACACATCATCCTCCTCAGGATCATAATAGATCTCACCGTCTTTGTCCGGCTTGGGTTCAGGCTCCGGCACATAGATGCTCACCGGCTCCAGACCGGCTTCATTGTAGAGAAGATCCTGGTTTTTCTTTACATCGGCCGCACCCTCCGGGAAATATCTCGTCGAGACCGGCAGCGTAAGCTCGTTCTTTGAAAATTGCTTCGCCTTGAGAGCTCCCTTGATCTCCTTGAGAGACTCCTTGGCATGGTTCAGTACTTCTTCGGCAAAAGCAAGCCGATCCTGCCCGATCCTGCCCTTTTCGGGACTGGCAATATAGTTTTCCGCCGCGACGATCACCGCATTGTATCCGTTTTCCAGCTCCCGCAGAGGCGGGTCGATCTCCAGTGTGCGAAGGATATCCGACAGATTACGAAACTCTTTGGAATTGATATGACTGTTCAGCAGGGCATCCGCTTCCAGTCCATTCAGCCTCCGGATATCGTCATCCGAGATCCTCTTGACTCCGGCGATCAGCTTCCGGTTCCTCTCCGCCAGCTCCTCCGGTGTCCTCGTATAGAAAAGATCCACCAGCGGGCGCTCCTGAAAGTCGGGATAATCCTCCTTTGCGATGGTCCGGATCTCTTCCGTAAGCTCCGGGGCATACGCATCCGTAAGCTCGGTAAGGAGGGCCGCTCTGTTTTCTTCCAGCTCCTTCGAGCGCTGCCACTCCTGCCTCCTTCCCTCGTTCCTGTAGCGCATGAGCAGGATATTCAGCTTCTCGAGGCGCTCCTCCGCTTCCTTACCCTCTGCATCCGGATGGTTCTCCGCATATCTCACTGCCTGTGCGATCCCTTTGCGCAGATTGACATACTCCTCGGAATTGGTATACAAAGCCTCCTCTCCGGACTTGATGCGTGAGAAGAGCTCCTTCAGATGCGAGTACTTCTCGGCGGTGCTTAAGGTACCGCTTGTCAGTACACCGTCCAGATCCACTGTCAGGGCATATCTCTTTGCTTCCAGCTGTCTCCTTGCATGTCTCTCCTTCTTAAAGCCTTCGGAAAGCTCCTGTGCCGCACGGCTCACCGCAAACATTCTCTCCGCGCCCTGTCTTAAATATTCCTCCGGCGAAAGAGACGCCTCCTTAAGCTCTGCCGCTGCGGCCAAAGCCTCCTTCAGTGCCTGGAATTCCGGAGACAGAAGCCGGTTTTCTTTTTCCGCCGCTTCGATCCTGCCGATCTTCTCTGCCGCTCCCTCTATTCTCAGACGCATCTCCTCCAGCGCCTTCTCCGGCGCCTCAAGGAGCGAAGCCTCCTTCTCTACTCCCGGCAGCTCCCGATAAGCGGCAAGGAGGATCTCATAGCCGTGGCTTCCGCGCTCGGCGCTCTTTGCCGCAAGCACCCGCTCGAAGGAAGCCTTTGCGGCGTTTACGATCTCTTTTTCATCCGGTGCCCCGCTTACCCCCGCGCACTTGCTCAAAAGGGTTCTGAATCTGGATACCATTCCCTCATAATCGGCAGCATGCTCCGCTACATAGGCATCCGGGTTAAATCTGCTTCTCTCCCTTCCGTCTCTGCCGATCCCGGGAAGTCCCACCAGATCGCTTAGTCTGGTACGGTCCCCGTCGGCAACCGTGATGAGGTTCTGAAGTGCCTCGTTCCGAAGGCTTCTTAAAATCTCCGAATCCTCACCTTCATGGAAGAAGCAGCAGCGAAGAGCTTCCCTGGCGTCCATATCATTGGTATGATCGGTGAAGTTCAGACGGTAGATCTCCAGCTCATCCAGACGCTCTTTATCCGGCTCCAGCATGACAAGCGCTTCAAGCCAACGGTTCCGTCCCTCTGTATTTCCCACAATACCTGTGTCTGAATGCAGCGTCGGGTCCAGAAGCAGATCGATACAGCCCGCAAAGTCCTTTCCCTCGCTCTTTCCGTCAAGACCGGCCTTCCGGTAGCAGTCATGCATATACTGCAGGGCATACTTTCCCATATCGGACACAAATTCCTCCGGGGAGATCCCGAGATTATGCATAATACGGTAGATCTGATAGACGCCGTTTACCTGCGTATGGGTCGTCTGCTCCCTCACAAAATACCACGGGATATTGGTATTTCTGGTATTGTCCACATTTCCCGGCATCCGGAAGGCTTCGCTCGCAAAGCCCTCCTTCGCCATCGCCATGAGCTCCTCCATATTCTGCCATTCCTTATCGTAGGCGTCCTTTATGGAGACGATATTCTCAAGGTCATTGTTTTTCAGCGCTTTTTCAAAATTGGCCTTTGCATTTGCAAGCTTCCGGAATCCGTAGAGCTTGGTTCCCTCCTCGGATGAGTTTATTTCACCCTCTGCGAGCATCTGCATCTCGTCCATCTTTTTCAGCATCCTGAGCAGGGTATCCCGGTAGGCTTCACTGATGGGAGGCTGTGCCAGTGCGGCATCCTCTCCCGCCTTCTTGTTTCTGTTCAGGAAGACATTGATCCCCCCGATCGTTGTGGACTTTCCGTTAAAGCCCATGATCTTATGCTCCGGATCCCTCTCATCAACCTTTGCCATCATATTCTTGTCGTAACGGACGTTTGCCTCCGAAGCGCGTCTTTCCCGTTCAATTGCCTCTGCACGGGCCTCAGCCGTCGCCCCCCTGAGCTTGAGATCCGCATCGGAGAGGACGTCATTCAGCTCCTGAAGCCGCAGCCTGTCCAGCTCATCCTCCGAAGAGCCGTATACCTCCTTCGCAAGCTCCTTCACCCGCTCGATATCCTCCGCATAAGGATTAGTCGTCTCCTCTTCAAAGCTCTTTTCTCCCTCAAAGGGGATCTTTTCGATCTCCGTAAAGAGGAGCTCCCTGCGGTCCGGAGGCAGAATCTCCGCCAGAGCTTCATAAACAGCCGCCTCCTCCAGGGAATTCCTGGAAAGGGTCGTCTGTAACCCATAGTACCAGGCCGAAAACAGATCTTCCGGTTTCATCCATATGTCAATGACCTTCTGCCTTTCCTCCGCAGTCAGGTCCTCCCATGCCATCTCCGAAAAAATCTCCCCCTTTATCATGTTTTCACGGAAGATTTTTTTCTCAGACTCTTCGGCCCTAAAGTAATCAAGAGACAAAGGATTGTCGGAAGTGTTGTTTCTCCCCGCTTCCCTGGCAATCTTGCCGATGGCCCTCGGGAGATTCTCCTGAAATCTTTTTTCCTGGAGCCCTTGAAGCTCCCGGAAACGCTCCGCTCCGAGAACCCGCTCCATCGCCCTCTCAAGATCCTCTCTGTTTACCGCACCGCTGCCGGTGATCACCTTTTTCAGATCCACCCAAAGGCTGCTCGCACGGCTCAGCCGGATCGAACGCTCCATATATGCAGCACGGTCTTCCGGAGGGATCTTCGCCAGATCACCTTCCGCAAACACTTCGGCCGTCTCCCGGATATGCCGGATCCCTCTTGCCACATTATCCTCCGGTGCTTCCTGCTGCTGGACGTTCTCCGTCTGCGGCGCTTCCTGCCGGTTGATCGTCTCTGTCTCCGGCTCCTCCGTCCGGATCACATTTTCCTGCTCCTCCGCAAAGAGTCTGTCGGCGTCTGCCGTCTCATAGCGGATCACGGTATTCAGCTGTTTAAGCAGCTCCTGCTCCTTTGCGGGAGAAAGGTAATATGAAGCCCCGAAAAGCGATCCGAGCCCCATATAGCCCTGTGAGCGGCTTTCGATCACCGCCTCCTTTACCTTTTTCACATCGCTGATGCACTGCACCAGGCTTAAGAGGTCGTTGTACCATTGTGCGTTCTTTCCGCTGATCTGCGCCGCCGGCTCGCCGAGGCGGGCCATGATCGCCCCGAAGGGAGTCTGTGCCGCAGTATCGGTAAACTCATCGATAAACTCGGAAAGTCCCTCCATTCCCACACTACCGGATGCATAATTGACAAAGTCCGGTCCGCCGTCCGAAAGCAGGCTCAGTACGGAATCCTTATTCCGGCCCAGCTTCTGCAAAGCATCATACAGAGCTGTCTCATCCGGGAAATTCTTCCAGAAGGGATCGTCCTTTCCGGCATTCAGCTTTGCTTCAAGCATATCCGAGTACAGCCTGTTCACATCAAAACCGGCGATAAAGTCCAGGCGCTTCTGCACTCCGTCACGGTAATCCGTCTCCTCCGCCGCCGTAAAGCGGTTTTTCCCATTCGCCTGCTGAAGGAGATTATCTATCTGAATGGACTGATCGGGGATCTCCTCCGGATCCGGCGTAAGTTCTCTCCGTATATCTGTATTTTTCAGGATATTCCACTTCGAAGCGGGATCCGTCAGCAGATGGATCGCAGCGATCCTCTCCCTCTCCTCCGCACTGAGGGACTGATGCGCCATATCGATCCATGCCGCGTCTGTCAGCCGGCTTTCCTGATCCGCCGGCATATTCATCCGGTAGCGGAGCCAGTCCTTATAATCCTCAATCAGGGCTTCATCCTGAAGCTTCAGCTGATCCTCTCCCGCGATCCGCTTCACGGCATCGGCAAGGGCGCTTCCGGGCATGGCATCGCCAATGTCCAGGATCTTTTCTGCCAGATAGGCATTCGTCCCCCAATGCATATAGGAAGCAAAGTGCTTTACTTCCTCCGCTCTTTTTTCCGCGGCCTCCAGACGCTCCATATCCTTTTTCTGATCCTCTTCGGTATAGGGCCGGGGCGGGAATGCCGCATCCAGCTGACCCAGTACGGAGGGATCTGTCAGAAGCATTCTCTCAGCCGTGCTCAGCTGGTACTCTGCCGCTTCCCTTAACCTCTGCAGATGACCCTGGTAGGAAGCATAGCTGCCCAGATACGGCTCTGCGTCTTCAAACGCCCTTAGAAGGTCCGTCAGCATTTGGGTTCTTCCTGCCTCGCTCCGGGGCACGCCGGAAATGACCCGTTCCATGGCTGCCCTGACCTTTTCTATGGCATTCACTCCCTCCGGAGTCCAGTTACCGTCCCCTCTTTCGATCTTGCGCTGAATGTACTCTACCATGGAGCAGAGCCTGCCGACCTCGCTGATCTCCTTGATCGCCCAGCCGTTTTTGATCATCCCGCGGCGGGCACGGCTGATGGACCGGTAGGTCGGAAAAGAACTCCTGTTTCCTACCAGATCCACCATTGCCTCCTCTGTTTCCACCGGAAAGAGGTTCCTCACGCGTTCATCATTCATATTGCGGTAGCACTTTTCGATCCCCCTCTCCATTTCCACACAGTCGGAAAGAAGCCGCCGCCTCACGGCAAGTTCGTCCTCGGGGCTCTTTTCTTTTTTTGCCTCAAAGTCTCTGATCAGTTCCAGAGACTGCAGAGCTCTGGCGGAGATCGTACGGATCGGCAGGACGCCCTCAAGGCGCACGTACCTCTGGGTATCTCTCGATCCCGCTCCCATAAGCTCCTGTGACTCTTTGACCACATACTGGACGTTCGGAACCCATCCGCCATAGCTGAGATTCAGACGGTATTCATCCTCTCTGCTCCATTCGTCCTCCATCGTATGTCCCAGTGCGTATCTCAGCTTCCTGATACAGTTTTCCATGGAATAGATGCGGTATTCATCCAGGCTCATCTCATGATCCACCGAAAGCTCCCGGTTCGGGATCTTAAGCTTCGCACGGTCCACCGCCTCCTGCATTTGGGGGATCACCTTTTTTAAAAAGTCATCGATGACAACCGTCTGCTTTTCCTGCAGGAAATCGGGTGTGGCTTCCTTTATAAAGTCGTCTGTCTTAAGATCGATCTCTGCGGGGGGCTCTTCCTTCTCGTCATAACAGCGATCTATTACCGCCGTCATTTCATTAAAGATACCTTGCCACCTTTCCTGCTCCTCCGTGGAGTCTGCAAAGGAGATCATATCCTTTACGGCTGTGGTAAGCACGACTACCGAATGTGAAGCATAGCGGTAATCAGACTGCGGGATGGGCTTCATGTAGATCCCCCGGAGTCTTTGGTTGATCTCTCTCGAGATCTTCGAGAGTTCTTCCGCTGTCTCCACATATCTCCCGTCATACTCCTGCTTCAGTTGATCAAACGCCTGCTGCTGATCAGCCGGCGGTTCATCGTTTGCTCTTATTGTGATCCGGTATCCCATATGACCTCCTTTTTGCACTGTAATGTTTGTTTCGGATATTTCGAACTTATGATTATATATACGGACGTTTCCGGAAAAATCGCCTGAAAAGCCCCGGAGTATTTTATACTCCGGGGCCGGTCCTTCACCTGCCGCGCATTACTCCCATCATCATAATCCCAGTTTCTTATCATGCCCGGCTGCGGTGTAATGCTTTTTCGGAGCCGACATGCTCCTGCTCAGCT
>CACZNS010000090.1 GCA_902782575.1 uncultured Lachnospiraceae bacterium | reverse complement strand
ATTCGTCTTTTCTTCCGGCGTACTGATCCTGCTTCACAAATTCACCCTCCGCGATCTTGCGGATGGTCCCGTTGATGGCAACGATCGGGTTCGTGAAGGAATTGGAAAGGAAGAAGGCGATCAGGCCGCCCAGGATGAGCATGATAACACCCATGATGATGATGATCATAAGCATCCGGTTCGCATTGGCCAGTGCCACATTCTTATCGGTTGCGATCACGGTGACCCATCCGGTCAGGGGATCTCTCTGATAGGACATCGCCCAGTCTGTACCCTTGAAGTTGGAGGTGTAGCTTCCGGCTGCCTCCGGATTGCTGCGGGATGCGGTGTACCACTGCTGGGTGCTGAAATTCACCGGTTCACCGGTCTCCAGATCCATGCTGGTATGGGCGATCAGATCTCCGTTGTTGTCTCCGATGAAGATGTCCTGATTCTTGGACGTTACTTCGGATTTGACAAGCTCCGTGAACTCCGAGAGATTGTAATTTCTCTGTACGGCTCCGATGAAGTTGCCTCCCTCATCGAATACAGGATGGATGAAGGTGCAGATCCGCTTGCCGCTGCTTCTGGATATGTTCTGGTCCGATACAAAAAACTTCCCGGTTTCCCTGGCCTTTATGAAATATTCCCGGTCCGCCACGTTTACCAGATCGCCGGTACTCCTGACGACCTGCATACCGTCCGCGCCCGTAACGACCAGAGAGTTTCCGTCTCCCACCTCGTTATCCGTATTGATGAGCCATTCCTTTACTGTCTCCGGATCCTGCTTGCCCTCGAGCAGTTCCCTGATCACCACGGCATTGGCCACGGTCTGCAGGATCTGCTGGTTCTGCTGGACGACGGACAGAAAGTCGTGCTCCACCAGCTTGACCTGGGCGGTGTTCATGGCTCCCATGTTGTCCACCGCTTCCGTGTGCGAAGTGGAATAGCTGAGTACGATGGAAATGATCAGCGGCACGGCCATGATCGCGATGATGATGACGATCAGCTTTGTTTTCACACTGTCAAAAAAACTCTTTTTCCCCGATGTCCCCTTTTGTGTTTCCATGATACCTCCTTAATATTGGAAAATTTATTTGTCTAAATTATACGACCGGTGAAGTCGTTTTTCAATGTCTGCCTTGTAACATTCGCGGAAGAAATTGATTTTTTTATCAGACAATTTGTGCATATTGTTTACAGACATCTCGACAAATGATATATTATACATAATCAAATTATATATCCGGAAGGCGATGCCGGTGCGCGGGCGGATCAGACGGAAAGGCGGACAGAAGATCGGGAGGATCATGAAGGTCCCCGGGATATCGGACGGCCGAGGATCGGGTAAAGGAAGGAGTAGGGTATGAAGGGAAACAAATCGACGGTTTCTATCAAGACGGAACTGATGCTTCTGGCACTCATTCCCGTGATCGTGGTGGGTCTGATCGCAAGTATTTCCGCGGCGCTGATGATCCGTCAGGGCATGGAGGACGAGGTTCTCGAGGGGCTTTCGGGAATGGCAAAGTTTTACCGGGATGCCAGGATCAATTCCCAGGAGGTTTATGAGGGGAATCAGCTGGAGGATCAGCTGAAGGCCGAGATCGGAGACGACTTCACCTGGTTTGAGGGAGATACCCGGGCGGCCACCAGCGTGGTCACGGCAAACGGCAGCCGTCCCATCGGTACCCAGGCCTCGCCGGAGGTCATCGCGGCTGTCATAAACGGCGGCAAGCCCTATACCGATGACAATACCATGGTGGCGGGAATGCCTTATTACGTGGCCTATGAGCCAGTCTTTCAGGACGGCAAGGTGGTGGGCATGGCCTTTGTGGGCAAGCCGAAGACCTCCGTGGATTCCCATATCAATTCCAGTATTATGATCATTGTCATATTGATCGTTGTGATCATTATCATAGCCGTGGTCATGGTCATCATCATCTCGAAGGGCATCTCCGATGTGATCAAGGAGGTGGAGGGAGTCGTCCGCAAGCTGTCGGAGGGCCGGTTCGAAAAGGCAAAGAACCATCTCTCCAGAAAGGATGAGCTGGGCGAGATGCTTCGGAACCTGAACGGCCTGATCGACGAGCTGGACAGCATCCTTGAAGGGATCAAAAAATCCACGGACGATGTGGATGCACATGCCGTTGAAGTGGAGGAGATGTCCGAAAAGATCTTCGCGAATGCGGAGAGTGCGGAGAACGCCGTGGGAGAGATCGCATCCGGTGCCACACAGCAGGCGGAGGAGATCCAGTCCGCCACGGAAAATGTGGGCAATATCGCGGATGCCGTCCAGCGTGTGTTAAACAGCGTGGAATCCCTGGAGGAGACGGCGAAGAACATGCATACGAATTCCAAGGCTTCCGCGGAGCAGCTTTCCAGGCTCTCCGAGGCTTCGGATGAGATGAGCGACAGCGTGAACCAGATCAGCCAGAGCATCGGCGCCACCAGCGACGCGGTGGAGAGGATCAATGCAAAGGTGACTTCCATTACGGAGATCGCAAGCCAGACAAATCTGCTTTCCCTGAATGCGTCCATCGAGGCGGCGAGAGCCGGAGAGGCAGGCAGAGGCTTCGCGGTGGTGGCGGAGGAGATCGGCAAGCTGGCCGTGGATTCCGCGAAAGCGGCGGAGGAGATCTCCGGCGAAATGAACGTGCTCCTTGCCGAATCCCAGGGCGCCGTGAAGAAGTCCGAGGACGTGATGAAGGCTACGGAGGATCAGAAGAATGTGCTGACGGCGACGGTGAATAACATCAACAGCCTGATCGAAGATATCCAGACGACGGTGGAGGGCGTGGAGAGCATCGCGGAGGACGCGAGAACCTGCGACGATGCAAAGAACGTGGTGGTAGACGCCATGTCCGGCCTGTCCGCAATCTCGGAGGAGAACGCGGCCGCCTCCCAGGAAACGGCAAACTCCATGAGGGAGCTGAACGACAACCTGAAGGTGCTGGAAGATTCCGCAAAGACAATGGAACAGATCGCAAACAATATGGAAGAGCAGATGACCTTCTTCAAGCTGGAGGAGGCGGTCCTGTAGGATTCCTGAAGCGTGAATTCCGCAAGGGCTCTGCCGGTACCGGCAGAGCCTGTTCTTATTAAGAAACAAAAAGGATTCCGGAAAGAGAAGTACGAAATCCCGCTTACCGGAAAGCCTCCGGCGGATATGCCCGGATTTTTGCAGGGAACCATGCCGCCTTCAGCGGCCGGATTCCGACTCGGTAAAAGCCGGGAATGAAAATATTTTACATTTTTTTAGAAAATTTTTACATCTTGTGAAAAATGTGATAAAATATACCTACATTTTGTGGTTTTATTCGAAAAACAGTTGTTATAGAAAGGGATTGCCATGAAGATCGGAATTTTAGGATACGGAAATCTGGGCAGGGGCGTAGAGGCTGCCGTGAAGCAGAGCGGGGATGCCGCTCTTGCCGCGGTCTATACCAGACGGGATCCTGCGGCTCTTACCATCCGGACGGAGGGCGTGCCGGTAAAGAGTGCCGCGGAGCTGGAAAAGGGCAGTGAGGATCTGGATGTGCTCATCCTCTGCGGGGGAAGCGCGACAGACCTGCCTGAGATGACGCCGAAGTATGCAGGCCTCTATAATGTAATAGATTCCTTTGATACCCACGCCAGGATCCCGGAGCATTTTGCGAATGTGGATGCGGCGGCGAAGAAGGCCGGGAAGGTTGGGATCATATCCTGCGGCTGGGATCCCGGTATGTTCTCCTTAAACCGCCTGTACGCAAAGGCGATCCTTCCCGAGGGGCAGGATTATACCTTCTGGGGCAGGGGCGTGAGCCAGGGACATTCGGATGCGGTCCGCCGGATCAGCGGTGTGAAGGACTGCAGGCAGTATACGATCCCGGTGGAGGAATCCGTGGAAAAGGTCCGCAGGGGAGAAAATCCGGAGCTTACCGTCCGTCAGAAGCATACAAGGGAATGCTTTGTGGTGCTTGAGGACGGCGCGGATCCCGCAAAGGTTGAGGAAGAGATCAAAACGATGCCGAATTATTTTTCGGATTATGATACCACGGTTCACTTTATCAGCGAAGAGGAGATGAAGCGCGACCACAGCGGTCTGCCCCACGGCGGGTCCGTGATCTATACCGGAACGACGGGAGAGGGAAGCCGGCACGTGGTGGAATACAGCCTGAAGCTGGATTCCAACCCGGAATTCACGGGGGCTGTGCTGCTTGCCTTCGCAAGGGCAGCCCTGAGACTGAATCAGGAGGGCGCAAGCGGTGCCAGAACCGTGTTTGATATTGCGCCGGCTTATCTTTCACATCTGTCCGGAGAGGAGCTTCGGGCGCATTATCTGTGATTGTTGAGAGCTTGGGGGGAGTTTGGAGTGGGCTTTAAATTACCTGATCTTCAGGACGAAGAGTTTTTCCCGTTTATCTTTAAGATCATAATGGGCCTCCATGTTTTTCTGCTGATCGTTTACTTCAGCGTAGGATCTCTGCGGATGTCCGCGGCCGGTTCGATCAGTGTGCTCATCTATTTTCTCGGATTGAAATACCTGGTCCCGAAAAGGCTTTATTTCGCGATGGTCATGGTGATCTTTGCGGAAACCCTCACTCATGTCATGTGCGGGGTTGTGTTTTTCGGATGGGAATGCGGCTTCCAGCTCTGGTACTTCGGGCTGATCAGCGCGTTTTACTGCATGGCCTTCCTGAAGGATAAATTC
Organism: uncultured Lachnospiraceae bacterium; assembly: GCA_902782575.1. Taxonomy (GTDB): domain Bacteria; phylum Bacillota; class Clostridia; order Lachnospirales; family Lachnospiraceae; genus NK4A144. The sequence continues at coordinate 2,184 of CACZNS010000090.1, read as the reverse complement.
AAGAGCGGCTTTAAGGGGTCGATGATGGTGACCGTGACTTATACCGCGGCCTACTGGCTTCTTTATAAGCTCACCTCTGAAGGAAAGATCAGGAAAACGGAGGTGCTGAAGGCTTCCAGTATCAGCTGGCTGTATTTCATGAACCTGATGATCGCGGTCTGGATCATCGCGTATTTTGCCTACCTGTTTACGCAGCATGTGGATCTGGGCCAGAAGAGGCTGCACAGGAGGGCGGATTACGATGAGCTCACCGGTCTTTATAACCGGTATCTTCTGAATCATCTGCTGGATGTGGAGATGAAGAAGATGAAGAGCAGAAAGCATGTCTGCTGGGCGGCCATCGCGGATATCGACTTTTTTAAGAAGGTAAACGACAACTACGGTCATAACGTGGGCGATACGGTCTTAAAGCAGGTGGCGGATCACATGAGGGGAAATCTGAGAAAGGGAGAGACCTTCGGACGCTGGGGCGGCGAGGAATTTCTGATCCTTTCTCAGGAGGATATGACGATGGAGCAGTTCCGTGAGGCTCTCGAGGGCTTAAGGCGATCGGTGGAGCGCTCCAGCTTCGGTGAGAGCGGGCAGATGCTCCATATCACGATCTCCATCGGTATGGCGGAGTATAAGGACCAGATGACGGCGGAGGATTTCATCAAAGCAGCCGATGACAGGCTCTACGAAGCCAAGCAGACGGGCAGGAACAAGGTGGTGGGATAGTCCGGAGCATTTTACAGGAAAGGCGGAGGAACACAGCGGAAGGCTGTGTTCTTTTTTTCGGCAGACTGCCGCCGGAAGTTTGCAAATTGAAAAGCGCTGCCCGTTAGTGTAAAATGCCTTGTGTGAGAGGGGAAAGAAATTGACGAGAAATCTGAGAAAAAAACTGCTTCGGGACCTGCGGGCGAATCTGATCCAGTTCCTTGCGATCTTTGTCATGTGCTTTCTGGCGATGTTCATTCTGGAGGCCTTTGACTCGGATCTTGCAGGTACGGGCAATTCCGTAAATGAATATTATACCGAAACCAACTTCGCGGATCTGCTGATGAACTCGGAGGGGTTTACGGCAGAGGATCTTGTGGCCGTAAAGAACGTTCCCGGAGTGAAGGATGCGGAGCTGCGCTATACGAGTGTCGGAAGAGTGAGGATACACGGCGCGGAAAAAAAGCTGGAATTCAATTTCACGGATGAAAACCGGATTTCCTCCATGGTCCTGATGAAGGGGGAGCCCTTCGAAAGCGGCAAAAGCGGCATCTGGATCGACCGGAATTTCGCCGACAGGCAGGGGCTTTCCGTGGGTGACAGTCTGCAGCTTACCTGCGACGGCGTGGAGTTCAGCGAGCAGATCAGGGGGATCGTGGATCAGCCCGATCATCTTTATTTCATGATCGACGACACCTACATCACTCCGGATTACGGGGCCTACGGTTTTGCTTTCCTGGATGCGGGGGAGTATCCGGGCTCTTCCCTGAACTATGACAGGATGTTTGTGGATCTGAGCAAGGTGGAGAACCAGTTCTTCCTCGATGAAGCGGACAAGGATGAGATCGGAGAAGTAAAAAACGCCATCGAAGGGGTGATGGCCAAAACAAACCTCAGCTTCACTCCGAAGCAGAAGGAGCCTGGCTTTAATTCCATCCAGGTCGACATGGAATCCGACGAGACACTTGAGATGGTGTTTCCGACGCTCTTTATCGTCATAGCGCTGCTCGGGATCATTACCACCATGACAAGGCTCGTCATGAAGCAGAGGACGATCATTGGGACCCTGAAGGCTCTCGGCTTTTCGAATTTTGCCGTCATGATCCACTTCGTATCCTATTCCGTCGTGGTGGCTCTTGCGGGGGGTGTGGCGGGAGCCGTGGCTGGCTGGTGGACCCTCGGGAAATACATCCACGGCGCCATGAAAGAATATTATTCCAATCCCTATCACAGGATGGAGCTGTCGTCCACCACGGTCATCGTCATCCTGATGATCGCGGCCATGGCGGGGCTTACGAATTATCTTTCCTGCCGGAAGCTTCTCGTGCAGAGAGCCTCGGAGATCCTGAGGCCGGAGCCCCCTGCGGTGATGGGGGCGGGCGCTCTGGAGAAGACGCCTTTATGGAGGAAGCTGAGCTTTGCCACTCGATGGAATCTGAGGGATATCAACCTCAACCGCATGCGCACGGTGGGAGGCTTCCTGGGAGT
>CACZNS010000089.1 GCA_902782575.1 uncultured Lachnospiraceae bacterium | reverse complement strand
ATGTGAATTCCTACGGCAGGGGACTTGCGGACGGGATCACCTTCGCGGAGCTTCTGCGGGAGGCCGCCGGAGTGGAGGGCATCCGGAGGATCCGCTTCATGACCTCGCATCCGAAGGATCTCTCGGAGGATCTGATCCGGGTGATCCGGGATAACGAAAAGATCGCCCGTCACATCCACCTGCCGCTGCAGTCAGGCTCCGACCGGATCCTGAAGGCCATGAACCGCCGCTATACCAGGGAGCAGTATCTGAAGCTTGCGGAAAGGATAAGGGAGGAGATTCCGGATGTATCGATCACGACGGACATCATTGTGGGCTTTCCGGGGGAGACGGCGGAGGATGTGGACGATACCATCGATGTGATCGAAAGGATCCGCTGCGACGGAGCCTTCACGTTTGAGTACTCCAGGAGGACCGGTACCCCCGCCGCTTCCATGGAGGGGCAGGTCCCTCCGGAGGAGATGCAGCGTCAGTTCGACCGGGTGCTGCACTGCGTGCAGGAGACGGCCAAAGGACAGGCACAGCGGTTTAAGGGCCGCTGCATGGAGGTCCTCACGGAGGGAGTGAACGAAAAGGAGCCGGGAATGCTCACCGGTCGCCTTTCCCAGAATCAGGTGGTGCATTTCAAAGGAGATCCGGGCCTGATCGGACAGTTCGTGCAGGTCCTGCTGGATGAATGCCACGGCTTCTATTATACCGGGCATATCCTGTGATAAAGCATGGCTGTTATCATAAGAATACAGTTAACAAAAGTATAGTATGATGATATAATACTGAAGGAGATGAGGATGTCTTCCCGACGGAATCTGCGGCATAAATTCGTATTCGACCAGGCGGACTGCCTGCGGGATGCCGTGTCCGGCGAAGCATGAAAAAAACAATATGGGGGGTTCAATCATGGCAAAGAAAAAGACGAATGAAAACGGCGGGCCCGCGCTGAAGGGCTTCAGGTCTCTTGCGACGCCGATCATGCTGGCGGCTATCGTCGCGATGCTGATCACCGCTCTGATCGCGGAGACGGTGACCATCACGCAGTTCCGTAAGAAGTTTATCTCGACGGTACAGGACGATATGCTTTCGCTTACGATCCAGACAGGAGCGCTGCTCGACGCGAGAGCGATCCAGATCTCGGCGGATCCCTCGTCTCTGGTGAAGATGCTGGGTGATGTGCATATGTCCGATTTTACTTCAAGCTATGCATATCTGGTCAATGACAAGGGGATCATGATCTATCATCCCACTGCGGAAAAGATCGGTCAGCCGGTGGAAAATGAGGCTGTAAAAGGGATCCTGGCCCAGATGCAGGGCGGTATCGTTCCCGAGCCGGCGGTCATCACCTATGCGTATAAGGGGGCGAATAAATACGCGGCTTCCTATATCCAGCCGAGCACCCAAAACATCCTGATCATCACCGCGGACGAGAAGGATGTGGTAAGCCATATCAATGCGACGATCCGCAATACGATCCTGATCCTCCTGGGGGTACTGGTGGTGATGGCTCTGGTGATCCTGTTCTTTACCCGCTGGCTGCTGAGACCCATCCGTCCTCTGGTGGGCATGGTCGAGCGCACCGGGAGACTTGATTTTACTCATAATGTGGAGGCTGAGCCTCTGGTGCTCAGAAAGGATGAGCTGGGACATATCGCCCGCTCCATCGGAGACATGCGTTCCGTGCTCCGTGGCGTGGTAAACGAGCTGGATGAGGTAGGCGGAAATCTTTCGGTAAAGGCTTCCCGCTTAAAGGAGATGACGGTCACGATGAATGACGACTCGGCTGACGAGTCCGCCACATCCCAGGAGCTTGCGGCAGGCATGCAGGAGACCGCGGCAACCACCGAGACCATCAACAGCAACGTTCAGGAGATGGTGAACCATGCGAACCAGATCCATGAGCTGTCGCAGAGCGGTACGAAGTCCGCTGCCGATATTAAGAAGAAAGCTGCTCAGATCAAGGTACAGGTAAGCGAATCCGCAAACAAGACCACCCAGATCTTTACGGATGTGAAGACACAGTCGGATGCGGCAATCGAGCAGAGCAAGGCAGTGGAGAAGATCAATGAGCTGACCGAGCAGATCAGAAGCATCGCAAGCCAGACCAATCTGCTGGCTCTGAATGCCTCCATCGAGGCTGCAAGGGCAGGAGAGGCAGGCAGAGGCTTCGCTGTTGTGGCTGAGGAGATCGGGCATCTGGCAGGCCAGTCCTCCGATACCGTGGCCGGGATCAATGAGATCGTGGCGGAGGTCAACGAAGCCGTGCAGAATATGTCCGACTGCCTGACCAGAGCGCTGGATTTCGTGGATCAGAACGTTATGGCGGATTACGGCGAGTTTGAGTCCGTGGTAGGGCAGTATGCGGATGACGCAAGCTCCTTTGAAGAGAGTATGGAGAGCATCAACGGTTCCGTCAACAACCTGAACGAGTCCATCGAGATCGTATCCTCATCCATCGAGGGCATCAACTCCACCATCGGCGAATCCGCAAAGGGCGTGACCGATATCGCAAACAAGACCACCGATATCGTAACCATCGCGGCCGAGACCGATGTGATCGCGGAGGAGACCGTCCAGTATGCGGCGGATATGAAGGATATCGTCTCGAAGTTCCGGCTTTCGGACTGATCCGGAAGCGGAGGGCAGCCGGTTTGTACGGCTGCGGTATGAGACAGAGTACAGAAGCAAAACAAGAAGGGGCTGTCGCTGATCTGCGACAGCCCTGTTTCTTCGATATAAAGGGAATCACAACGCCGGCTCCCGCAGGCCATTCTTTTTTGACAGAGCCGGCGGCGGGGTTGTATAATAAATGCTGTGTTTGTTAGAAGCAACAAACCACAATCTGTAGTATCTGCCGGCGGCGGCCGGCCTGTCCTTTGGACCGGGGGCTTAAAATCAGAGATGATTGACCAGAAAGAGGGATGATGGAAGAGATCGATCAGACAAAGCTCTCTCCGATGATGCAGCATTATCTGCAGACAAAGGAGAGTTATCCGGACTGTATTTTATTTTACCGCCTCGGCGATTTCTATGAGATGTTTTTCGACGACGCGAAGACGGTATCCGCCGAGCTGCAGCTTACCCTTACCGGCAAGAGCTGCGGGCTGGAGGAGAGGGCTCCGATGTGCGGCGTTCCCTTTCACGCGGCGGAAACTTACTTAAACAAGCTGGTATCCGCAGGCCATAAGGTGGCGATCTGTGAGCAGCTGGAGGATCCGAAGGATGCCAAAGGCATGGTGAAGCGGGATGTGATCCGGGTGGTCACCCCCGGTACCAATACCAATGTCTTTTCCATGGATGAGGGCTCAAACAGCTACATCATGTGTGTGGTCTATATCGCGGACCACTACGGCATTGCCACGGCGGACGTGACGACGGGGGACTTCCTTGCCACCCAGCTCGACAGCTCCGGGAAGCTGATGGATGAGATCATGAAGTATTCCCCGAAAGAGATCGTCTGTAACGAGGCCTTTTACATGAGCGGCATCAGCATCGAGGATCTCCGCGGCAGGCTCCATATCGCGATAACCTCTCTGGGCAGCGGAAGCTTTGACGATAAGCTCTGCGCCGGCAGGCTGAAGGAGCATTTCCGGGTCATGTCCCTGGAGGGACTGGGACTGCGGGATTTTGATGTGGGGACCGTGGCGGCGGGAGCCCTGCTGGGATATCTCTACGAAACCCAGAAAAATGAGCTGATCAACATTACGAGGATCACACCGTATCTTTCCTCCCGCTCCATGATCATCGATTCCTCCACCCGCAGAAATCTGGAGCTTACCGAGACGATGAGGGAAAAAGAAAAGCGGGGGTCGCTGCTCTGGGTGCTGGATAAGGCCAGGACGGCCATGGGCTCCAGGATGCTCAGGCACTTTATCGAGCAGCCGCTGATCGATAAGTCCGCCATCGAGGCAAGGCTCGATGCGGTAGAGGAGCTGAACACAAAGCTCATGGACAGGGATGAGATCCGCGAATATCTGAGCGGTGTTTATGATATAGAGCGTCTGATGTGCCGCATCAGCTATGGTACGGCAAATCCCAGGGATCTGGTGGCCCTCAGGAACTCCCTTTCCGAGCTGAAGCCCATCAAAAGCGTGCTTTCCGGCTTTTCCTCCTCGGAGCTTATGGGTCTGAATGACAGGATCGACGACATGGCGGATCTGGTGGAGCTCATCGGAAGGGCCATTGTGGACGAGCCGCCGGTCTCCTCCAGAGAGGGAGGTCTGATCCGGGAGGGCTACAGCGAGGAAGCGGACCGGCTCCGCAAGGCAAAGACGGAGGGCAAGGAATGGATCGCAAAGCTTGAGGCGGATACCCGGGAGCGCACCGGGATCAGGAATCTGAAGATCAAATCCAATAAGGTCTTCGGATATTATTTTGAAGTGTCGAATTCCTTTCTGAAGCAGGTCCCGGAGGACTTTATCCGAAAGCAGACCCTTACCACCGGCGAGCGCTTCACCACGGAGGAGCTGAAAAAAACGGAGGATCTGATCCTGAATTCCGAGGACCGGCTTTACTCGCTGGAATATGAGCTCTTTGACGAGGTGCGAAAGCGGATCGCTTCCGAGATCGGGCGCCTGACGGATACGGCCAGGGCGGTATCCCTGCTGGATGCCTTTGCGTCCCTTTCCTATGTGGCGGAGCATTCCGGCTTCGTGCGACCGAAGATCAATGAAAAGGGTAAGATCGAGATCCGGGGAGGCAGGCATCCCGTGGTGGAAAAGATGATGAATGACGGGATGTTCATCACCAACGACGTAAGCCTTGACTGTGATAAAAAGCGGATCTCCGTCATCACCGGGCCCAATATGGCGGGGAAATCCACCTATATGCGCCAGACAGCCCTGATCGTCCTGATGGCCGCCATCGGCTCCTTTGTGCCGGCAGCCGGGGCCGACATCTGCGTGACGGACCGGATCTTTACGAGAGTCGGAGCCAGCGACGACCTGGCCTCCGGCCAGTCCACCTTTATGGTGGAGATGACAGAGGTGGCAAATATCCTGAGAAACGCCACTTCCCGGAGTCTTTTGATCCTGGATGAGATCGGCCGCGGTACCTCCACCTACGACGGACTCGCCATCGCCTGGTCGGTCATAGAATATATCAGTAATACAAAGCTCTGCGGAGCGAAGACACTTTTTGCCACTCATTACCACGAGCTGACGGAGCTTGAGGGCAAGATCCCCTGTGTGAATAATTACTGCTTCGCGGTAAAGGAGAAGGGGGACGATATTGTTTTCCTTCGGAAGATCGTGCCGGGCGGCGCCGACAAATCCTACGGGATCCAGGTGGCGAAGCTTGCGGGGGTCCCGGAGAGCGTGATCGAGAGGGCGAAGAGTATCGTGGAGGAGCTCTCCGATAATGACATCGCCTCCCGGGTAAAGGAGATCGCGGAGCAGGGAAGCAGGGGGCCGGCCCGGGTAAAGCGGATCGACGAGGTGGACATGCATCAGATGTCGCTTTTTGATACCCTGAAGGACGATGATATCATCCGGGAGCTTTGCGGACTGGATGTGACCCATATGACGCCGATGGAGGCGATGAATACGCTTTACCGCCTTCAGAACGAGGCCGTAAACAGATACTGACGGAGTGGACATGGAGCCTATCAGATTATTGGATGAGGCGACGGTCAATAAGATCGCCGCGGGGGAAGTGATCGAACGGCCGCTTTCGATCGTAAAGGAGCTGGTGGAGAATGCGGTGGATGCCGGAGCGTCGGCGCTGACCATCGAGATCAGGGGCGGCGGGATCGATTTCGTGCGTGTGACGGATAACGGAGCGGGCATCGCAGGGGATCAGGTGAAGGACGCCTTTCTTTCGCATGCCACCAGTAAGATCCGCAAGGCGGAGGATCTCTTCGCCGTAAGGAGCCTGGGATTTCGGGGGGAGGCTTTATCCAGCATCGCCGCGGTATGCCAGGTGGAGATCGTGACCAAAACGGGGGATGCCCTGACCGGTGTGCGCTACCGCATCGACGGGGGAGCGGAGCTCTCCTTTGAGGAGGTGGGGGCGCCGGACGGGACCACGTTTATCGCAAGGAATCTCTTTTTCCACACGCCGGCCAGGCGGAAGTTTCTGAAGACTCCCGCCACGGAGGCAGGCTATATCACGGAATTCGTCCAGATGATGGCGATCCATTATTCGGATATCTCATTCAAGTATATCGTCAATAACCAGACCCGCCTCGTGACCACCGGAAACGGGGACAGGAAGGAAAACATCTATAAGGTCTACGGCAGGGAGATCGCGGAGAACATCCTGGAGGCGGAAGCGGACGGTCTGGGGATGAGGGCCCGGATCTATGCGGCAAAGCCCGTTGTGGCAAGAAGCAGCAGGGAATATGAGATCTTTTTCGTAAACGGGCATTACATTAAGGACAGGATCCTCGAAAAGTCCCTGGAGGAGGCCTATAAGCCTTATCTGATGCAGCACAGATTTCCCTTTGCCATGCTGGTGCTCACCATCGATCCGGGGCTTCTGGATGTGAATGTCCATCCGAGAAAGACCGAGATGAAATTCGTGGAGGGCGCCGCATTGTTTGAATTTGTCAGAAGCAATGTGGAAGCGCTCCTTAAGAACACGGAGCTGATAAACCGTGCGGAGCTTACCGAACGTGCGGAAGAGCATTATGTCCCGCCCAGGGACACGCCGGAGCCCTTTGAGGAGAAGAGGCGGGAGAGCAGTGAGGTGCGGGAGGAGAGCAGCGAAACCCTTTTTGAAAAGCAGACCGCGCCTCCCGTTCTGAACCTGAGCCCGCCGGAGGTTTCGGAGGATCCGGAGCCTTACGGAAAGCAGCTGGATCTCTTTGCGGAAAAGATCATACAGCCTGCCAACAAGCCCTGCTTCAGGCTTGTCGGGCAGGTCTTCGGCACCTACTGGATCCTTGAGTATCAAAACAGGATGCTGATGGTCGATCAGCATGCCGCGCACGAAAAGGTACTGTACGAGAGATTTGTAAAGCAGTACCGGGAGAAGAGCGTGGTCTCCCAGTACGTGAACCCTCCCCTTATCATCACGGTAAACGGCAGGCAGGAGCAGACCATCACCCGGTACGCGGAGGCCTTTGCCTCGCTGGGCTTTGAGCTGGAGCACTTCGAGGGAAATGATTATATCATCCGCGCGGTGCCCTCGGGCTTCATGCAGCTGGAGCAGAAGGAGATCTTTCTGAGTCTGCTGGATGAGCTGGAGGAGGGGATGAAGACAGAGGATGTGAGCCTGATCCGAGACCGCCTGGCCCAGATGTCCTGTAAGGCCGCGGTGAAGGGAAACACCCCTCTTTCCGCGCTGGAGGCGGATCATCTTTTTTCGGAGCTTTTAGGTCTGGAGAATCCCTACAACTGCCCCCACGGCAGACCGACGATGATCGAGTTTACCGAGCGGGAGCTGGAGAAGAAATTCAAGAGGATCGTCTGATTTGAAGGAACTGGTGATCATAGCGGGGCCCACCGCTTCGGGGAAAAGCTCCCTGGCCGTGGCTCTGGCGAAAAAAACAGACGGGGAGATCATCTCCGCCGATTCCATGCAGGTCTACCGCAGGATGGATATCGGCTCGGCAAAGATCAGGCCGGAGGAGATGCAGGGAGTGCCCCATCATCTGATCGATATCCTGGATCCTTCGGAGGACTTTAACGTATCCCTTTTTCAGGAGCTCGTAAAGGAAAAAGCGGCGGAGATCAGGGGAAGGGGAAGGCTTCCGATCCTTGCGGGAGGCACGGGGTTTTACATCCAGTCCGTGCTCTACGACATCCCCTTCGGGAAAGAGGAAACGGATCCCGCCCTGCGGGAGAGGCTGGAGCAGGAGGCGGAGCGGCTCGGCACGGACGCGATGGAGGAGAGGCTTAAGGAGAAGGATCCGGTATCCGCTCTGGCCTATCACGGAAACAGAAAGCGGATCATCCGGGCCCTTGAGTATCATGAGCTGACCGGAAAGCTCCTCTCCGATAAAAACCGGGAGGAGCGGATGCGGCCGACGGCTTACGATGCGGCTTTCTTCTGCCTGACCATGCCCCGGGAGATCCTCTATCAAAGGATCGACGAGAGGGTGGATCAGATGATGAAGGACGGTCTCCTTGAGGAAGTGAAAAGCCTTAAGGAGGAGGGAGTCCGGAGAGATGCCACCTCCATGCAGGGTCTGGGCTACAGGCAGCTCTACGATCATCTGGAGGGCAGGTATCCGCTGGAGGAGGCCGTGGAGCGGATCAAGCGGGAGACTAGACATTTCGCGAAGCGTCAGCTCACCTGGTTTAAGCGGGAGAAAAACGTGATCTGGCTGGACAGGTCGGAGTTTCGGGATGAGGAAGCGATCCTTGAGCGCATGCTTACGGGGCTCTGATCGCTCCGGGAAAGGATGGGAAAATGGAGTTCGGACAGACGGAGAGATACGGGATCTATCAGACCCTCGGCATCAGCCGGGAGGTCTTTGATTTTGCGGAGGAGATCTGCGGGGAATTAAAGACCCGCTTTGAAGGGATCGATGAAACGGCGGAATACAATCAGCTCAAGGTATTGCACGCCCTTCAGAAGAATCAGGTCGGGGAGGCGCATTTATCCGGCACCACCGGCTACGGCTACAACGATATCGGAAGAGACGCTCTGGAGGCGGTATATGCCGATGTGTTTCACGCAGAGGACGCACTGGTCCGCGCCCAGATCACCTGCGGCACCCATGCCCTTGCCCTTGCTCTTTTCTCCAATCTGCGCCCCGGGGACGAGCTTCTTTCCGCCGCCGGGAAGCCCTACGATACGCTGGAGGAGGTGATCGGCATCCGGCCCTCGCAGGGGTCTCTTGCGGAATACGGGATCACCTATGCCCAGGCGGATCTGAAGGCGGACGGAAGCTTTGATCTCGAAGGGATCCGTGCCGCGATCAACGACCGGACCAGGCTTGTTACGATCCAGCGCTCAAAGGGCTATCAGACAAGACCGACCCTCTCAGTGGCACAGATCGGGGAAGCGGTCAGGTTCATAAAGGGCATCCGTCCGGATCTGATCGTGATGGTGGATAACTGCTACGGAGAGTTTGTGGAGAGGATCGAGCCCACGGATGTGGGGGCGGATCTGATCGTGGGCTCTCTGATCAAAAATCCCGGCGGAGGGCTGGCTCCGGTAGGAGGGTATCTGGCAGGGAAAAAGGAATGTATCGAAAACGCCGCGCACCGGCTGACCTCTCCCGGTCTCGGCAAGGAGGTGGGCGCCTCCCTCGGCGTCCTGCCCTCCTTTTACCAGGGGCTTTTCCTTGCGCCCACGGTGACGGCCTCGGCCCTGAAGGGGGCGATCTTTGCCGCCTCGGTCTATGAGCGGCTGGGCTTTGAGGTGTTTCCGGCGGCAGGAGACCTCAGGCATGATATCATCCAGGCCATCACCTTTCATAAGCCGGAGGGGGTGATCTCCTTCTGCAAGGCCGTTCAGGCGGCTTCTCCGGTAGACAGCTACGCGGCTCCCGAGCCCTGGCCCATGCCCGGCTATGATT